>CAIMDR010000283.1 GCA_903839795.1 uncultured Methylococcaceae bacterium
CCCACCGTGGGAGCGACGCCCACGTCGCGACTGTCTTTTACGTTAAAACCAGTGTTAATAAGGGATTTGTTAATTAAAAGTCGAAAATCAGTTAAATATCATTGATAATGCCTAGTTATTTTAACCAAGGCGTAGGATTAAACCCTGTTTTGAAGCTGGAAAAAATCAAACTTTCGGGTTTTAAATCCTTTGTTGATCCGACTGTCATTCCCATTAGCGGAAATTTGACTGCGATTGTCGGCCCCAATGGCTGTGGAAAATCCAATATTATTGATGCCGTGCGTTGGGTCATGGGCGAAAGTTCTGCCAAACATTTGCGCGGCGGCAATATGGCGGATGTGATCTTTAATGGTTCGTCCGGACGCAAACCGGTCAGTACCGCGTCGGTCGAGCTGGTTTTTGATAATTCAGAAGGCAAATTGGGCGGCGAATACGCGCAATACAATTCCATTGCCATCAAACGACAAATTAGTCGTGACGGTCAATCCCTGTTTTTACTGAATGGCTCGCGTTGCCGCCGCAAAGATATTACCGACCTGTTTTTGGGGACGGGCTTGGGCTCAAGAAGTTATGCCATTATCGAGCAGGGCACCATCTCGCGGATGGTTGAAGCGAAGCCCGATGAGTTACGGGTACATATCGAAGAAGCGGCCGGTATTTCAAAATATAAAGAACGGCGCAGTGAAACAGAAACCCGTATGAAACATACGCGGGAAAATCTGGAACGGCTGGATGACTTGCGCGAAGAGGTTGACAAACAACTTAAGCATTTGCAAAAGCAGGCCGAAAAAGCCGAAAAATATACCGAGCTAAAAAAGCAGGAACGCCAGTTTAGGTTGGAGTTGTTGGCAATGCGCTGGAACACTTACCAGCAAGCAGGCCAACAATTGGAAACAAAATTGCATGAGGTGGCGACCGAGCATAACCGTCTGTTTGTGGCGGTACGGGATACGGATAACGCGCTTGAAGCCAAGCGTGCTGAACATAAAGCCCAGCAACAGCAGTTAAATAAAGCGCAGGCGGATTATTACACGCTGGTTGCTGAAGTGAGCGGTCTTCAGCAAGCCATCAAGCATCATGAAGCCAGCCATGAAGAAACTCTGGTTGAAATCAAGCGTACCCGGCTACAGGCAGAACAATCCTTAAGCCAGCTTGAGTCAGATTTACAAACTCTGGACGAGCTTAAACAAGCCTTGCTTGAGGCTGAAGAAAGCTGGATTATTGCCCAGGAAAGGCAAGAGGATATTTTGGAACAACAACAAGAAACCCTTCAGCAAAGGCGTTCTTGGCAAGCGCAGTGGGAAGCGTATCGGACAAAAAGCTCAGAATACAAAGAACAGGCCGAAGTACATCGGGTAAAAGCGCTGCAATTGGAAAACCAGAATCGCCAGTTGCAAAGCCGCTTGGATAAATTAAACCACGAACGTGACGAGCTGTCTTCCAGCCAATTACAAAGTGATCTTGAAACGCTGGATGCCGACATTGAAATTATCAGTTTTCAGCGGGATGATCATCAGGCCCAACTGGAAAAATTGCATCATCAAATACGTGAGCAGCGCCAGCAGGTCAAACAGTTTCATGATACGTTGCATACTAGCCGTTCGGAAAGCCATAGTATTAAAGGTAAAATAACGTCGCTGGAATTATTGCAGCAACATGCGATGGGTAAAGATAATAAAAATTTGGGGGCTTGGCTGGCATCGATGAATCTGGCTGAAAACCAACGCTTGGCAGAATTTCTGGAGGTGTCGACTGGTTGGGATACGGCGGTTGAAACCGTTCTGGGCAGTTATCTGGAAGCGATTTGTGTAAGCAATGCCGAGCCGGTTATTCCGGGTTTGAGTGGGTTGACTAACGAATCACTCACGCTGTTTGAGACGAAAGCACCCACAACTCTCGCCAACAGTGAACAAGCGGTTAAGCCGACTTTACTGGATAAAGTCAATTCACCCTGGGATTTAAGTGCGTTATTAGCGGGTGTTTATTGCGCGGATGATAACGAGGCCGCCAGAGTTTTAGCGGTTAATGCCAGTCCTCATGAGTCTGTTATTACGCCTGATGGCACTTGGTTTGGACAAAGTTGGTTAAAAATAACCCATACCAAGGACAGTAAAGTGGGCGTTTTGCAACGTGAGAAAGAATTGCGTTTGTTAAAACATCGCCAAGAAGCCTTACTGGTTGAAATCAATACCAGTGAAGAGCAGTTGGCAATGACCGAAAGCGAGTTAAAAGACGCGGAAGTTTTACGCGAGTCTATCCAGCAACAGCATAATAAACTGGGGTCGGAACTATCGCTAAAGAGTGCGGAATTTAGTGCTTACTCTACGCGCTGGGAGCATCAGCAACATCGCTTGGAGAATATAGCCAACGATCTGGAAGAGATTATTCGCGAACGCTCTGAAAATGCCGAGATTATTGCCGAGTCCGGATTATTACAGGAAGAAGCGGAAGACGTTTTGGCTCAACAGGAACAAAACAAACTCGATCTGGAAACGGCCAATCAGTTGTTGCAGACCCGGCAGGATAATACCGAACGTGCCGTTAATGAAGCAAGGCAACAGGTTTACAGTAGTAAGGCGCAAATTGATTCGCTACGCGCTTCAGAAGCTTCAACCAGCAAACAGATTGAGCGTTTGCAAAGCCAGCATCAACATTCGCTGGATTGGATGGCTACTCTGGAGCAAAAACTGCAACAAACGCTTTCCCCGTTGGATGAGGAAAAGCAGCAGTTAGCGCAACAAACACTTAACAAGGATGAACTGGAAGTCAGTTTAAAAAAACAACGTGTGTTGCAAGACACCATTGAAGGCGAGATAACGCAGTTGTCTGAAGAACATACCCGCGTGCAACGGGCATTGGACAAACAAAAAGAAGCCTTGGATACTATCCGGTTTGAGTTGCAGGAAATTAAAGTCAGGCAGCAGACCATTAATGAACAACTTAAAGAAATCGATGCGAAAGCTGAGGACATATTAAAAACCCTGCCCGATCAGGCCGAAGAACCTGGCTGGAAGAGAAAAGTGGATGATTTATCGACTCAAATTGACCGTTTGGGTACTATTAACCTGACGGCTATTGAAGAATACAAGTCACAATCCGAGCGTATGAACTTTCTTAACGAGCAACATGCTGACCTGATTGAAGCGTTACAGATGCTGGATCAGGCTATTAGTAAAATTGATAAAGAAAGTAGGCTGCGTTTTAAGGAAACATTCGATAAAATAAACACCGGTTTGCAGGAGAAGTTTCCAAAACTTTTTGGCGGTGGGCAAGCCTATCTGGAATTAACCGAGCAAGACTTGCTGGAATCGGGTGTTAATATTATTGCCAGACCGCCCGGCAAACGAAATAGCTCCATTCATTTGTTGTCGGGTGGAGAAAAAGCATTAACAGCGGTCGCGCTGGTGTTTTCAATTTTTGAACTCAATCCGGCGCCTTTTTGCTTGTTGGATGAGGTTGATGCGCCTCTGGATGACGCAAATGTCGGACGGTTTTCAAAAATGGTATAAGAGATGTCGGCATCTGTACAGTTTTTGTATATTTCTCATAATAAGGTCACTATGGAAATTGCAAAACAGTTGGCAGGTGTTACGATGAAAGAACCGGGTGTGTCCCGGATGGTCGCAGTTGATATTGAAGAAGCAGTGAGTCTGGCGGAAATCTAATGGATAAAGAACTACTAAGAATTGTAATTATCGCAACCGGTCTAATGATTATTATAGGCATGTTGACATGGAGTTATTTAAGAAATAAAAAATCACAGGAAGCTATGGATTTTTTTGATGACTCTGAGGATCATGACGTTAAAAAACCGCGTTATGCGCCGTCAATGGGCGATGAGAAAATGGATAGTGAGTCGCTAGAGACCATTGATCATCATTATTTTGACCCTGAAGACGCGACTTATGAGCCTGATAAAGATGATCTTGAGCCGCCACCGCGCGTTCCGGTCCCGTCGATTATCCAGTTTAGTCTTGTCGCCAAAACCGACCAAGGCTTTAACGGCGTTGATTTAATCAATGCTTTTGGTATTGTCGGACTGGAATATGGCAGTTTGAAAATATATGAACGACTCGACGATAATCGACTGGTTGATTACGGTGTTGCTTGTATGGTTGAACCCGGCACTTTTCCGGATAGGGATCTGGATAGCTTTTATTGTCCGGGGCTGGTGTTTTTTATGCAACCCGGTGCGTTGGATGATGCCCAAGCCGTTTTTGATGACTACATAGAAACCATTCAAATATTAGCCGTAGAACTGGATGGTATTATTCGGGATCATCAAAGACAAACGCTAACCGATGCCACGATTGATTCATTACGGCAGAGTTTGTAAAAAACACGCTGTAAGCCAGGCTTGAATTACGATTGTTGGCTTAATATGTTTATACTCGTTGTTCCAGTTTTTTTAGCTTGACTGAGGTAATCCCGGATAAATCAAGATGTTTTCGTTAGTCGCGACGTGGGCGTCGCTCCCACGGTGGGAGCGACGCTCACGTCGCGACTA
>CAIMDR010000284.1 GCA_903839795.1 uncultured Methylococcaceae bacterium
GGCATTGATACTCACGATGCGTTCCTCTTGTTGCTATTAAACACGACGGTATAATTAACCGGCAGCCGCAGCTTGTACAGCTGACAGGAATGGGTTTGCGAAAGTAAAGAACAACGCCAAACCGACGCCAATCATTGTTACCGCATCCAACAGACCGGCAACAACAAACATTTTTACTTGTAGCATAGGTACCATTTCTGGTTGACGAGCAGCGCCTTCCAAGAATTTTCCACCCAACAGACCAAAGCCTATCGCAGTTCCTAAAGCGCCCATACCCAGAACAAGACCTACTGCGATAGCAGTCATACCTTGTACGTCAGCAATTAATTTTGCAATTTCCATGAAACCTCCAAACGATTAAAAAAGTAATAAAAAATGGTTAAACAATAATTAATGATCTTCGTGCGCCATACTCAGGTAAACAATAGTCAATACCATGAATATAAAAGCTTGAAGCGTAATAATTAAAATGTGAAAGATTGCCCAGGGAAAACTTAATACCGGTTGAAGATACCAAGGTAGCAAGGCAATCAAAATAAAAATTAACTCACCCGCATACAGGTTTCCGAATAAACGAAGCGCCAATGAGATGGGTTTTGCAATTTCTTCTACCAATTTCAACAGCAAGTTGAAGGGTAATAGCCAAGGACCAAAAGGCTGAAACATTAACTCTTTGGCAAAGCCCCAAGGGCCTTTTATTTTGATGCTGTAAAAAATAATCAAACAGAATACTGAAATAGACATGGCAAATGTCGCATTTAAATCAGTACTGGGTACAACCCGCAGGTATTCTATACCCATCAGCGACCCGACTAACGGAAAAATATCAACGGGGAACAAATCCATAAAGTTCCACATAAATACCCAGCAAAATATGGTCAATGCCAAGGGGGCGATTAATTTACTGTTACCATGAAAACTGTCTTTAACCTGGTTATCAACAAACTCTATCAGCATTTCAGCAAAATTTTGCACTAACCCAGGTACGCCGGCAGTTGCCTTGTCTGCTGCGATCTTAAAAAACCAGAGAAACAAGCCACCTAAAACAGCTGAGAAAAACAAGGTATCAAGATGCAGTGTCCAAAAACCCTCGCCAACATGTAGCGGTGTTAAATGGTGAATAATATAACCGGTTGCACCTTCGGCGGCATGAACTTCGGTAGCCATTGTTCCTCTCTTTAAAATTGTTATGTTAACGCATCAATAGCGCAAACCAAAAAACCGATAATGCTGTTATATAGCCAACTAACAGCGGTAATATTTCTATATTTGGAACTTTAAAAATCATTACAAACAATGCTGCTGTTAACAACAACTTGCCTGATTCTCCGGCATAAAATGAATTAACCATCTTTCGCGCTGGCTGCCCGGAAGATTTAACTATCTTTAATGCAAAGTACAGGTTGGGAATAAAAGCGGCCATCCCTCCCAAAGCACTTGACAAGCCTTTCTGCCAATCACCTGCAAAACCAAAGCCAGCAGTGATTATCAGAATTATCAGAATTTGATAACTTAAAATCTTACTGACAGTAGAATATTTTCTACTTGTCACATAGCCCTCCAAACGTAATAGCTGAAAGATTATATCTAGCAGCCTTGATTAAATCAAGGTTGATTAAAATCAAATGCTTATTTTATAAAATTTAACGACCTGTTTTCTTATTGTTAAGCCCCTGTTTTTTACCAAAAAAAGCATTTAAAAAGGCATTTTGCCCGGCATTATTTACATTTATATTTGTAAGGTAATCCGCACACAACAACCCTTTAAGCCTTGCTATAGATAAAGTTTGATACCGATTAGTCAACCTAGCTTGGGGAACCAGCATGAAATACTTAACTATTTGCCCCTTCTTCTTCCGTGCTTGGTTTGGACTGCACCCTTTGACCTGTATTTATAAAGACTTTCTTATCAGTATGCGGGGGTTTTGGTACTGACAGATACGCTTGATTTAGCAAATAATCGCTTGCTAAAGAGTCGCTTACTTTCTATAAACAATAATCAAGTCGTAAAACGCATTGATAAATCAAACTTGCTACAACCCATTTAAAGTAATGGCTTAATACTTGCTTATTTCTTGGCTTATTATGGGCATGAAAAAAAGTGGGTTAGCTGAGGTTTTCCGGTTAATTTCGTTTTAAACCCTTAGCGTCAATATGCTCAACAAATAATAAATTACTGGATTGATTACTACCCTCACCGACAACTATGGAAACACGCGCCAGTGGCGTATTGATGAAAGCGGTGGTTTAGCTCAATGACTAACAACGCGGCTTTTGATTGCCAAGTTTCTGTAATCAGCTACAATAATTTCATGCAAAAAAACATTGATCCACATAAACAGCTTTTTAGTAACCTATCTGATGCCGATAACGAACAAATAGATCGTGCGTTGGCGATTGTCTCGCGTATTCCTGAAGACCCCCATTATCATCGCCCCTCAGGTGTTGAGGTGGCTACCATTTTAAGGGATTACAATGTCGATTTTAAAACTTTGCTCGCGGCAATTTTAAGTGATTCCCGTTTGTCGCAGTTCAAGCCGCCACCCGATATTAAAGAACAGTTTGGCGAAACGGTTGCGGCATTGGTAAACGATGTTAACTGGTTGAATAAATTGACTGTTTATTCGCTGGAAATGGCAAAAAAGCCCAATGAGGCGGAAACGTTACGGCGCATGCTTTTGTCCATGACGCAGGATGTTCGGGCCGTATTAATCAAGTTGGCTTACCGGATTCATCGGTTACGAAATTTACCGAAAGAATCGTATGAGATGCGTCTTTTTATATCCAGGGAAACGCTGGATATCTATGCGCCCATTGCCAACCGGTTAGGTATTCATCAGTTTAAATGGGAGCTTGAGGATTTGGCTTTCCGGTATTTGGAGCCGCAAGCGTATCTCCAAATTGCAAAGTCCCTTGCCAATAATCGGGTACAACGCGAGAACTGTATTAATGGTTTTACTGAACTGTTACAAAAACACCTCGCCGAAGACAATATACCCTGTACCTGTTACGGCCGCCCCAAGCATATTTACAGCATTTGGAAAAAAATGCAGAAGAAACAGTTGAGCATTGACCAGTTGTATGACCTGTTAGCCGTGCGCGTGATTGTCGATAATGTGACCCAATGCTACACGGTACTGGGCGTTGTTCATAGTTTATGGCAATACATTCCCAAAGAATTTGATGATTATATTGCCAACCCCAAAGAAAATGGCTATCAATCGCTGCATACCGTTATTTTAGACCCGCAAGGCAATCGTATTGAGGTGCAAATCAGGACTCAGGAGATGCATGATTATGCAGAACTTGGCGTTGCCGCGCACTGGGCCTATAAAGAAGGTGGCAAACAAACGGCGGCGATGGAAAAAAGCGTTGCCACTCTACGCAAGTTGCTGGAAGAAAAGCACGGCGATGAGACCTTGAGCGATGATTTTCGCAGCGAGTTATTTAACGACCGGGTTTATGTTTTAACGCCCTCAGGTCAATTGATTGACCTGGTAAAAGGCTCTACACCGTTGGATTTCGCTTATGCTGTTCATAGTGAAATAGGCCACCGTTGCCGTGGCGCAAAAATAAACGGTCGTATTGTGCCGCTGACCTACACCCTAAAGTCCGGCGAACAAATAGAAATTTTAACTGCTAAAGAGAGTGCGCCCAATCATAATTGGATAGATCCGAATCTGGGTTATTTAAAATCATCACGGGCTATTAGTCGGGTAAAAAGCTGGTTTAGAAATCAGCAACAAACGGAAAATATAGCGCGGGGTAAATCCATTCTGGATAGGGAAAGTAAGCACCTGGGAATAAAGGCGCTGAACATGGTCGACATGCTGAGCTATTTTAAGCAACCCAATACCGATGCGTTGTTGGAGGCCATTGGTCGCAGCGATATTAACAGTCGTCAGCTGGCCGGTTATTTAAAAATACCCGAACTGGAAGACTTACCCGTTAATGTCCCGCCGAAAAAGCTTTCGACAAAATCGGTGGTTTCGGTTGCCGGTATTGATAATGTACAAACCTCGTTTGCCCACTGTTGTTCACCGGTATTGGGTGATGACATTATTGGTTATATTTCCCACCATCATGGCATTACCGTTCACCACACCCATTGTAAAAACGTCACGCACCTGAGTATTGAAAAACAGGCGCAACTGATTCCGGTAGAATGGGGCGCCAAAAAGGCCAGCCATGCTGTGCCTATTGTTATTCAGGCTTTTAATGCCCAGAATTTGCTCAATAATGTATCGCAACTATTGGCGCAGTCGAAGATTCATATTTTTAGCGCAGCACTGGATACCCATCCGGATTTTTCTGCTACATTACATTTGACCATTCAAATAGAAAATACCGATCAACTAAGTCAGGTGCTTAGTAAAATAAATTGTGTGCCCAATATAACGGAAGTCAGGCGTAAAACTTGACGGGGCATACACATTATTAATTCACCACGAAGAAAAACCAAAGCAAAATCTTCGTGTTCTTCGTGGTGAAATGTCTTAACTTGATGTCTATGAGGGGTAAAATAGCCCATCCGGTTTTAGGTCTTTAGCCTTTAACCTTGCGCCTTTAGCCTTGTACCTTTAACCTTGCCCCTTAAATCTTATGCCACAACAAACACAAAAACGCCTGATTCTGGTTGACGGCTCTTCCTTTTTGTTTCGCGCTTATCATGCGATTCCACCGTTAACCAATCCTCTGGGTGAGCCTACC
>CAIMDR010000285.1 GCA_903839795.1 uncultured Methylococcaceae bacterium
CGAATTATTAAGCGATTGGGATAAATGCCGATTGCATCATCAACCCGATAAAATTAACCCGTTACCTTAAAGGCGGTTTTTTATGTATTACGATGTAATTGAAGCTCAAATTATGGGGGAGTTGTCTTTTAGAGTGCGTTTTGCTGATGGTTTAACTGGCAAAGTTCAATTTTTGCCGTCTTATTTATACGGTGTTTTTGAAAAGCTGAAAAATCCTGAGTTTTTTAAGCAAATAAAAGTCTCGGATGGCTTTGTATCATGGGGTGATGATGAAATTGATCTTGCTCCAGAAAGCATGTATCAGGCAATTTCTGAAAAAGGCGAATGGTTGTTATCGTGAATAAAATTGTCGTAAATATTCACCTCCCCCTTTGAAAAAGGGGGAGAGCAAAGTGAAGGCCGAGGGGGATTTATTTAAAAAATCTCCCCTAACCCCTCTTTTTCAAAGAGGGGGACTGAATAGTTACTCTGTTTTTTTGTAAAAAAATTATCCAAGGAACACTTCATGTATGCGCATCGTACTGTTCAACGGCTTAATAACTTAGGCTACCAATTTAAGGCGGGACACTTTTGACTATGAATAATCACGGTGAACCCAGAAAGAGTAACGATAGGTTGTAGGGGTAGAAAATTTTCTACCCTTACTGCACGTCGTAATTTGCAACGTTAGTCGCGTAGGTTACGCGACAGCGTAGCCCGACAAATCTCTGTGTCTATAAATCAATTGTATGCTTTGTAATTGCCATCCATGGCAACTGGATTCCGGCCAACCCTCGCTTCGCTCTCCCTGCCGGAATGACGGACTTTTTGATACTTGGCGAATCATTCTTCTGTTCAGTGTCCCGTCTTAAGTTGGTAGCCTAATTTTTTCATACATTTCAAGAAATGATAAGTTAGCTGATTTAATGAGGCGAATGGGCTTTTGTGAGGAAAAAGGTAGCGGTCTTGATAAAGTTATATTTTACAATGAACTCTATCAATTACCACCCATTAATGTCTTCACGGATGAACACAGAACGCGTGTTACCATTTACAGCTATAACTCATTGAATAATCTTGATAAGAAAGAGAAAGTAAGGGCTTGCTATCAGCATTCATGCTTGAAATGGGTTTCACATGAAAAAATGACCAATCAAAGTTTGAGAGAACGTTTTTCTATCGATGATAAAAATGCAGCTATCGCGTCCAGGATTATTAAAGATACATTTGAAGCAGGAAAGATAAAAGAAGATGATCCTGAAAATAAATCCAGGAAACATAGAAGTTATGTGCCTTTTTGGGCTTAAATTTTTATTTGACGGTTATTTGATGAACCATGCCAACAAGTTTTCTAATCTGTTGATAAAGTTTATTTTCTTATTTGATGGTTATTTGATTTTGACATAAAAACAGCCTGTATGAACGAAGCAGAACCCCGCGCAGAACTGATAGACCCTCAGCTAAAAGCCTGTGGTTGGGGCGTTGTTGAAGATTCTAAAATTCTATATCACCGCAGGTAAAATTCAAACGGGTGGGATACGAGCGAAAACACTGACGGCTGATGAATTATGGGCTAAAACCTTTGCTGTACAGAATGAATGGCGAGAGAAATTTTCAGCTATTCCTTGTACTCGTTCCCAAGCTGGAGCTTCACTGCCATTAAGTTAAGTACAATAACACCGTAGGAGCGGGCC
>CAIMDR010000286.1 GCA_903839795.1 uncultured Methylococcaceae bacterium
ACTGGAGTCGGGCAGGCCAAACATCAAATCCAGATTAAAATTTTCAAAGCCGGATTGATGGGCGATTTCTGCGGCAATAACGGCTTCGTGTGCCGAGTGTACCCGTCCCAGTTTTTTTAACAATTTATCATTAAAGCTCTGTACGCCGATGGATAAACGGTTAATGCCCAAGGCTCTAAATTCGGCAAACTTATGGCTTTCAAAAGTACCCGGATTGGCTTCAAGAGTAATTTCAATAGCAGTTTTTAACGTGACCTGTTGTTCTATGCCGCGTAACAAACGATTGATAGATTCAGGCGAAAACAGGCTGGGTGTACCGCCGCCAATAAAAATACTGCTGATAGGGCGGGTGATAGCGTAACGTTGCAAGTCTTTAGCCAAATCATTGAGTAGTGCGTCAATATAGGCTGCTTCCGGCGTGTCGGCTTTAACGGCATGAGAATTAAAATCGCAATAAGGGCATTTTTTAATGCACCAGGGAATATGAATGTAGAGACTCAGTGGCGGCAAGGGCATGTTAACGATGAGTTTAGAAAGTGCTCAGTTTACCATTATTTGAGATCAGTCGGCTGTTTTGGAGCTGATTGAGCTTACATGCTGTACAATTAACGCCATTATGTTGGGCGATTTTCTGCGCTATTTGGGACTATTCATGCTTCGATATCGCCTTGGTTAACACTTAATTAACCGTAATTAATTTTATTACATCCCTTTTAATGCCCTCAATAATGCTCTCGGTTTAACTATGAAAATCTCCAGACTCCTGTTGTTTATGTTAATGGTTATCGCCGTTAACGGCCTGTTCTCGTGGTTAAGCAATTTACCCCAAGATGCAGGGCCTGATGTGCCTGATGGTAAAATCAGCAGTGTTTCGTTTGCCCCGTTCCGTGAGGGAGAAAGTCCATTAACAGAAGTATTTCCTACGGCTGAAGAGATAGACGAAGATTTACGGTTGCTGTCTACCGAAACCCATACCATACGTACCTATGCCAGTACACGCGGCTTGACGGATGTTGCGGCCATGGCCCAAAAATACGGCCTTAATGTTATTCAGGGTGCCTGGATTGGCGGCATGACCATGGCGGAGGAGAATCAGGCGGAGATTGATCAGTTAATTAAAGTGGCCAACCAATATCCCGATGTTATCAAGCGCGTTATTGTCGGTAATGAAGTTCTGCTCAGAGGCGAGTTGAAGCCGGAACAATTACTGCAATACATTCGCCAAGTTAAAAAAGCCGTCAAGCAACCGGTTTCTTATGCCGATGTCTGGTCTTTTTATATACGCTACCCGGAAATTGCCAAAGAAGTTGATTTTTTTACCGTACATATCTTGCCGTATTGGGAAGACGAACCTTTAAAAATTGAAGATACCGCCGCCCATATAGAAAAAAATTACCGAAAAATTCGCGAGGCTTATCCCGACAAACCCATTTTAATTGGTGAATCGGGTTGGCCCAGCGCCGGACGTCAACGCGGTTGGGCAGTACCCAGTGTCGTTAATGAAGCCAAATTTATCCGCTCGTTGGTGCAATTAGCCAATAAAAACGGCTTTGACTACAATATCGTTGAGGCCTTTAACCAGCCTTGGAAAAGCCAGCTTGAAGGCGTGGTCGGCGCTAATTGGGGGCTTTATTCGGCGGACCGCAAACTGGTATTTCCCTTGACCGGCAACGTAACGGAAAATCCTTTATGGCTGAAGCAGTTGCTTTATGCAGGATTGATTACGCTGCTTGCTGTCGGCTGGCAAGCCAAAGCACTCGTGGAGCTGGGTAGTCTTCGTTTGTTGGGTTTTATCGGCTTTACCCAATTGCTCAGTGTGTTGCTGGTTAATCAGGTCGCCGGTAATTGGTATACCAGTTATAGCCTGATCGAGCGGCTACATGCTTTATGTATGGCCGGTTTGAGCGTGTTATTGGGTGCTTTGATACTGCGGCGCACACTGGATGGTTTAAGCGATAAGCTAAGCGAAAAGAGTGGTGTATGGATACGCTACTTGATGCTCGCTTTTGTTGCGATTGCTTTATACAAATCACAGGCACTGGCGCTGAATGGCCGCTATTTAAGCTTTCCTTCTCCTCAGACCATCATACCTGTAATTGGAACAGTCTGTTTTATGTTGATGAGCTATCTTGTTAATCGCAAAAACTTTACTTTTTCACGGGCAATTAACGATTTATTGGGCACACAAACCCTTTCAGTGCAACGGGCTAAAACAATTGGTTGGATATTAGCGGTAACCGGACTGAGTTTAATCATTTTTGAAACGGCTTTTGTGATGCAAAACTCAAATTATGAACAAGCTTATCCTATTGTTACCGAAAGGATTTATGCCGCCTTGATGGTCACCCTCAATTACAGCCAATTATTTGGTTGGCCGCTGTTGATCACCGCAGCGCTTTTAAAAATGCAGTTACGGGCGGGTGCTTATGCGCTGACTTTTATGGTTTTGGCAATTATCACCGGCGAAACTTGCACGTTTATCATGGGACACGATTTTATCGAGAGCTACCCCAACGTTGGCGAAAGAATCTGGATCTCTTTCGTCTATACCATCACCAATCCTCAATTGTTGCTGTGGTTGGCCAGTTTACTGATACTCGCCTTGCCGTTATGGAAGTATCAAGAGAAGACGACTTTGGGCGCTTAATATTTAAAAGTTCGTGTGTATTCTACTGCGATACTTGCAAAGTAATCGAAGATTGCCAATGGGTAATAATATCAGCACTCCTGTTTTATAAGGCTATATAATACCCTCATAACCGGAAGCATTAAGCCTCATTAATTCAGGTTTTTTGGGTGTCGGCCAGGCTTGACTCAATGGGCTTCTCTAAAATCAAGAATTAAAAACTTGAACATCGAATATAAGAAAGCTGATATCACGCTTGTTCAGAAATAATGACGCCATGCCACAATATTGGCGTGTAATCCACGCCAGACCGGAATTCGATCATTGTTTTTGTGCAGTCTTTAACCTAAATACCAGCGGAACAAATATGGTGCTTAACGAGCGCAAAGTTAGCCAAATGGCAGCTTACTTTTTATATAAAAGAGGCGGTCGCATGTCGCATTTAAAGCTAATGAAAGTGCTTTATCTGGCCGACAGGGAGTCTTTGCGCTTACACGGTTTGTCCATGACCGGCGATTGCTTGGTGTCTATGCCACATGGGCCTGTGCTGTCTATGACTTTAAATCTGATGGACGGCGATGTTGAGTCTGGGCCTAATGGCTGGGAAAACTTGATTTCGGCAAAAGAAAATCATGAACTCTCGCTTAAAACCGTACTGCAACTGAATGCACTTGACGAACTCAGCAAAGCTGACACCGACGTACTGGAATCAATTCGGAATCAATTCGGTAGCATGAGTCGTTGGGAAATACGGGATTACACCCATCAACACTGCCCTGAATGGGAAGACCCGCGCGGCTCATTCAAGCCAATCGGCTTTGAAAAACTGTTCCAAGCGTTAGGCCGCCCTGCCGATGAAGCCAAACGCTTGGCAGACCACATCAACGAACAGCAACACATCGACGAATTATTTGCAGCGTTATGAGTCTGTTTGTCCCGTTCAAACGGGCGACACTGCTCATTCCATCAGGGCCCGTGAATGATCCTGACCGCAAACATCTTTTTGTATTATTGACCGACCCCATAGAAGCACCTGATTTTAATGGAAAGCAGGTGCTGTTAGTTAATATTGCCTCCGTTCCCAAAAGTTTGCCTTATGATTCAACCTGTATTCTCCAACCGGGCGTGCATCGTTTTATCAAGCATGAAAGTTATGTCTATAGTCTTTCAGAAATTAAATTTCCATTACATGAAGTTTGGCGTTCATACGGATAACATCCCTTAAAGGGATGGTATCCGTTAAGATCGAAATTATTTATCTGAAAATCTATATTATGCAAAGGCGCGAATAGAAGCCGCGTAAGTATTCAGTCCCCCTCTTTGAAAAAGAGGGGTTAGGGGAGATTTTATTAGATAAATCCCCCTCAATCCCCCTTTTTCAAAGGGGGAGGTGAATAATTACGAAGCCGCTAATGCGCTACTTCGCGGCGTAAAATCAGGCAAGCTAATAGCTCATGAAATAATGGGTCAGGCCATCGTGAAAAGGATTTGCGATGGCTTACAGCAATTGTCACATACCACACCACGAATTCTGCGTTTCTACGCGCTATCAATCTAAAAATTAAACATGACCGACAATTATCCTGGCTTACTCACGCAACGAAATTCTTAATCTCCCCACCCATATAACCTTCCTCAACCGCTATTAATCGAGTGGTAATCGTTTGATTCTCAACCGATTCATCGTTGTTTATCACACAACTGACTTTAAGGTAATTGGGGGTGTAGCCAAACACCCGCTGTTTTTCGCCTTCAAGGGGTTCGTGATAACCTTCCCATAATACCGGAAATTCATTGCCGATATTTTCCTGGCAAAACGCCAGCTTCATGTCATTAGCTAAGGCATGTAACTGTTGGCTGCGTTGTTTTTTTATTTCATTGGTCAGCTGGTTTGGCAAGGTGGCGGCTTTTGTGCCTTCACGACTGGAATAGGTAAAGATATGGATATGACCAAAACCGGTTTGTTTGATAAAATTAAAACTGTCCTGCCATTCTTCCTCGGTTTCACCGGGAAAGCCGACAATAATATCGGTAGTGATATTAAAGTGGGGGATTTGTGCCCGCAATTGGCCAACAATGGCCGCAAATTCTTCCGTTTTACAGCGCCTTGCCATTCTGCGCAGCACGGTATCTGAACCGCTTTGCAGCGGTAAATGCAAATGCGGCATCAGACGGGGATTATGAAAGAGCGTAAAGAAATCTTCCGGCAATTCCCACGGCTCTAAAGAACCCAGCCTAAGCCTTGGAATAGTTGTTTCAGATAAAATGGCCTTGATCAAATCAGACAGATTATTGCCCAAATCACTGCCATAGCCGCCTAAATGGACGCCGGTCAAAATAACTTCCATAATACCTTGTTTATGCAGGGCATTAATTTCATCGATTACGGCCTGTACCGGACGACTGACTTCATCACCACGCGCCACGGTAACGATGCAAAACGTGCAGCGATAACGACAACCATCTTGTACCTTAACAAAAGCGCGTTGCCGTCCGCGAGTAAATAAAGAGATATCACCCGGCTCTGTGGACATGGCGGGCATCACGTCCATATTAAGTTCGGTTAAGGTTTTCTCTACCAGTTGATCTTTATCCTTGTTGCTCACAACCAAATCAACACCCAGCAAAGACGCGGCTTCATCTTGGTTTAAAGTCGCGTAACAACCGCTAACCACCAGTTTGGCTTGTGGATTATCGCGATGTATCCGGCGGATCAGTTGACGGGATTTTCTGGCGGCATCCTGCGTGACTGCACAGGAATTAATCACAATCAGCTGCGCGGCTTCTGCCTGCTTGGTAATGGAATGGCCGGACTTTTGAAACGCTTGCGCCCAGGTTTCCAATTCCGCTTCATTAAGACGGCAGCCGAGTGTTTTAAGGTGAACTTTCATTAATCATCCAAAGAACCAATAGGTAACAAAAATTGCGGCAATAATGCCTGCAAAATCCGCTATTATCCCACAGGCAGCGGCATGACGAATACGTTTGATACCCACCGAGCCAAAGTAAATGGCCAATACATAAAAAGTGGTTTCCGTACTGCCCTGCACAACCGATGCCAGACGGCCTGCAAAAGAATCGGCGCCATGCGTCTTCATGGTGTCAATCATCATCGCTCTGGCACCGCTGCCACTAAAAGGCTTCATTAATGCCGTCGGTAGCGCATCAACAAAACGGTCATCAATGCCAAAATGATGCACGAGAGTCCTTGCCAAATCAGCGAGCATCTCCAAAGCGCCACTGGCTCTGAACACACCAATGGCAACCAGCATGGCAACCAAATAAGGAATAATCAATATGGCGGTTTGAAAGCCTTCTTTAGCGCCTTCTATAAAAGCATCGTAAGCATTGATGCCTTTATAAACGGCACCCAAAATAAAACTGATGACCAAGGAAAACAAAATGACGTTACTGATAGTTGCGGATTGCTGAAGCATTAACTGTTGCGGCAAGCTGGAAAAATAAACCAGCAGACCGCCAACGACCAGCGTAAAGCCGCCCAAATAAGCCATGACCACTTTATCCAGTAAATTGATTTTTTGCACAAAAGCAACGGCAAGCAAACCGGTCAGCGTTGACATATAAGTTGCGATTAATATCGGAATAAACACGTCAGTGGGATTAGCCGCCCCGAGTTGGGCGCGATAAGTAAAAATCGTAATGGGAAATAAAGTAACGCCTGAGGTATTGATAACCAGAAACAGAATTTGCGCGTTACTGGCCGTGTCAGGATCGGGGTTTAATGTTTGCAACTCCTTCATGGCCTTGATGCCTAACGGCGTTGCGGCATTATCCAGTCCCAAGGCATTGGCGGAAATATTCATTACGATAGCGCCTAAAGCGGGATGCCCTTTGGGTACATCAGGCATCAAACGGCTAAATAAAGGTGTAAGACTTTGCGTTAATAACAGAATAAATCCGCTCTTTTCGCCAATCTTCATAATCCCCAGCCATAACGCCAGTACGCCGGTTAACCCTAACGAAATCTCAAAAGCCGATTTTGCCAAGCTAAACATGGCTTCCATGATTTGTGCAAAAACCTGCTGGTCGCCCAGAAAAACCAGTTTAAACAACGCGATAAAAAAAGCGGAGAGGAAGAAGCAAATCCAGATGATATTTAACACGATAAACTAGAGAGTAAGTGATGATTGGCACTATTTTAGCCGTTAAGTTAAGTGCAAGTTATTTAAAAGCTGGGCTACCCGCTTTAGTCATGACAAAAATACCGAAGTTAGACCTGTCAGGTTTATAAAACCTGACAGGTCTGTCCCGTGCTAAGTTGATAGCCTATTGTTTGATGCACATTTTTTAGTATCAATAATATTTATTTGATACTCTGTATTGCTATAATTTCACTTTACCCTTTTTACGGCGAGTCTTACTATCATTATTTCTAAAAGCAATTTCACCAGAAAAATAAGGTTGGCTTGGCTGATACTGGGTGTCGGTTTACTGACGACTGTGTTTACCTGTCTTCAGGTCAAGCAGAATATTGAACAAGATGCGGTGAAGCAATTTGCTTTTACCTGCGATCAAATCACCCTTAAACTTCAAGAACACTTGGAGGCTTATGCACTCGTTCTTAAAGGGGGCAGTGCTTTTTTTACAGGCTCAGATGTCGTTAAACGCCAAGAGTGGAAAGCCTACGTAGACAGCCTGCAAGTAGAGCAAAGTATTCCCGGTATGCAGGGGCTAGGTTTTGCAAAAGTCATTCCTGCCGCCCAACTTACCAGCCACATTGCTATGGTTCGCGGTGAGGGCTTTCCCGATTACAGCGTACATCCACCCGGTGAGCGTGCCTTCTATACATCCATCATTTACCTTGAACCCTTCACCGGCCGCAACTTGCGTGCTTTTGGTTTTGACATGTACACCGAACCGGTCAGACGATTAGCCATGGAAAAGGCTCGCGATACCGGCGATACGGCCTTGTCGGGCAAGGTTGAACTGATACAAGAGACCGGTACGGATGTTCAGGCCGGGGTACTTATGTATGTACCGGTCTATCGCACCGGCGCTCCGGTGGCTACGGTAGAACAAAGACAAGCCGCACTGCAAGGTTGGGTTTACAGTCCTTATCGCATGAACGATCTCATGCTCGACATATTGACTGACTGGAAGCGTCATGACGGCAAAATAGTTAATCTGGCTATTTACGACAAGCAAGAGGCAACGCCGGCCAACCGACTGTTTGCCAACCTGCCAACAGTGATGCCTGATGTAAATTCGCTATTTTACCAACAGCGAATAATCAATTTTAAAGGCCAGCAATGGCTACTTGTGTTTGATCATACCAAAAAATCATTCCCCATCAGTTACGGGCTAGTGCTGATAACCCTAATCTGCGGCTTTATGCTAAGCGGTTTGCTGTTTGGGTTGATACGTTCAAGAACCAACACGCAAGTGAATGCCGTGGGTATTGCCAATAAATTAACCGAAAAAATCCAACTCTTGCTAAGCTCAACTGCCGAAGCGATCTACGGCATTGATTTAAAAGGTGACTGCACCTTCTGCAATGATGCCTGCCTCAAGATGCTTGGCTACACCCATCATGATGAGTTGCTGGGCAAAAATATGCATGTGCAAATTCATGGAAAACGTAAAGATGGAACGCCATTTCCTGTCGAAGACTGCTCTATTTTTATGGCATTTAAAAAAGGCGAGCAGATACATATTGACAACGAAGTGTTCTGGCGTAATGACGGCAGCTGTTTTGCTGTCGAATATTGGTCCTATCCACAAATCCAGGAGGGGCTGATTGTTGGTGCGGTCGTTACCTTTATAGATATCACCGAACGCAAGCAGTTGGAACAGGCACTGCGGGATAGCGAGTTTCGTTGGAAATTTGCCCTGGAAGGCTCCGGTGACGGGGTATGGGACTGGAACATACAGACTCATGAAACCCTTTATTCACCGCTATGGAAAGCGATGCTAGGCTATACAGAAGCCGACATTTTACCCACTATCCAAGAATGGCAGACACGTATTCATCCTGACGATCAGTTGCCTGTTCAAGAATTACTACAAGCCTACCTGTCGGGAAAGACTGCGCATTATATGGTCGAGTTTCGCCTGCGCTGCAAGGATAATAGCTACAAGTGGATTTTAACAAGAGGTATGCTGGTTAGCAAAAGCGAAGACGGCAAGCCCTTGCGGATGATCGGCACCCATACCGATATTAGTGAAGCCAAAAACAAAGAGCTTCAGCTTGAAGAAGCCCTCAATCGTTTGCAAAAAATCACCCGTCGGTTACCGGGGATTGCCTACCAATTTCGCTTGCGACCCGATGGCAGCAAAAGCTTTCCTTATATCAGTCAAGTCATAAAAGATGCCTATGGCATTAGCCCCGAGGAACTTCAGCACGATGCCTCTAAAATGTTTGACATGATTCATCCGGATGACCTTGGCGATGTCATTGCCTCTATCCAACAATCGGCGCAGAAGCTGATACCGTGGAGCCATGAATATCGCGTACAGTATAACGACTCAGTGCACTGGCTTTACGGTAATTCATTACCGGAGCAGGAAGCTGACGGTTCAATACTCTGGCATGGCTTTATTACTGACATCACCGAGCGCAAGCAAGACGAAGTGCTTCTAATCAAAACCAATGCACATCTACAAACGGAAATACAAGAAAGAAAAGTAATAGAAAAGGCCTTACGGGTAAGTGAAAACCGCTTTCGAGTGATTGCCGATCACGCGCCCGTATTAATTTGGATTGCCGGCTTGGACAAGGGCTGTTATTTCTTTAATAAAGTCTGGCTGGATTTTAGCGGACGCAGCCTGCAAGAGGAAGAGGGTAATGGCTGGGCAGAGGGCGTACACCCGGAAGATTTTCAGTTTTGCCTAAATATTTACATAACCGCCTTTGATGCACGACAAGCATTTACTATGGAGTATCGTTTACGCCGTTTCGATGGTGAATATCGTTGGCTGCTTGATAACGGTGTACCGTACTACGATGACAACAATATCTTCCTGGGGTTTATAGGCTCTTGCATTGATATTACCGAACGCAAAAATCAGGATGATGCCCTGCTGAAAACTAACATTGATCTTAAAAATGCTAAAATCAGCGCGGATAAAGCCAACCAGGCCAAATCCGAATTTCTTTCCTCAATGAGTCATGAGCTACGCAGCCCGCTTAATGCCATCTTAGGCTTTGCCCAATTATTGGAAATCAATAGTCCGCCGCCCACACCCAGTCAAGCAGAAAGCATCTTCCAGATTATTGAGGCGGGCTGGCACTTGCTTAAGTTAATTAATGAAATTCTGGATCTTGCGAAAATCGAGGCCGGGCAAACATCACTGTCTGAGGAATCGTTATCGCTAAACGCTATCATCGAGGAGTGCTGTGCCATGATGAGGTCAAAGTCGCAAAAGTTTGGCATCCCGCTGATCATTTCCCCTATTGAGGCTCAATACGTTGTTTATGCTGATCGAACTCGGCTAAAGCAGGTACTGATCAACTTGCTTTCCAACGCGATAAAATACAACAGAAAACAGGGAACAGTCGAGATACAGTGTACCGAAAATACGCCGGGATACCTTCGTGTAAGCGTTCGGGATAACGGTGCCGGCCTGTCTCCCGACCAGTTGGCGCAGTTATTTCAGCAGTTCAATCGTCTGGGTCAAGAGTCGAGTAATCGGGAAGGTACCGGCATCGGTCTTATCGTTGCCAAACAACTGATCGAACTCATGGGCGGCATTATTGGTGTGGACAGTATGGTTGGAACGGGTAGCGTGTTTTGGATTGAACTCCCGGCAATGACTGGGCAGCACCCAGCCCCGGAAGAGAGCACTCCAATGGCATTGCCCAACCCGCAGAAAACGCTCGAAGCGCCGATACAAACGTTGCTTTATGTAGAAGACAACCCGGCTAATATGAAACTGGTCGAACAAATCATTGCACGCCAGCCCAACCTGCGTTTGCTGACCGCTAACGATGCAACCAGCGGCATCCAAATAGCGCGTGACTATCAGCCGGATATTATTCTGCTGGACATTAACCTGCCCGGCATTAACGGCATCGAAGCGCTACACCTTTTACGCTCAGATCCGTCTACGGCGCACATTACCGTCCTTGCGCTGAGCGCCAATGCCATGCCTGCCGATGTTGAAAAAGGCCTTGAGGCAGGCTTCTTTAACTATATTACCAAGCCCATCAATATCAATGAGTTTATGGCAAAACTGGACACGGCATTGGCATTTGCAAACGAGATAAATCATGACCAACAGTCGGGTATTTGATTTTTTGTGTAGGGCCGGTTTGCGGCTTGACAACCTTGTATAGGCGGGTAGAAGTGCCTTCGTTTTTTGCACAATAGTCTTTAATTGGGTAGCTCTATTGTGGGAGCGACGCCTACGTCGCGATTTGAAATGTTAGTCGCGAAGTAGGCGTCGCACCCACAATAGAGCTAACCAATTAAAGAATATTGTGCAAAAAAAGAAGGC
>CAIMDR010000287.1 GCA_903839795.1 uncultured Methylococcaceae bacterium
AACACAAACCAGAATACACGCCGCATGTTGATACCGGTGATTACATTATTGTTGTTAACGCAGAAAAAATCGGCGTTACCGGCAATAAAGAAAAAAATAAATTATATCAGCACCATACCGGTTATATTGGTAATCTGAAAACCGTAACTTTAGGTAAATTAAGACAAACGTTCCCTGATCGTATTCTTACTACCGCTGTTAAAGGTATGTTACCAAACAATCCATTAGGCCGTGCAATGTTCAAGAAATTGAAAGTGTATGCAGGACCTGAACACGATCACCAGGCTCAACAGCCAAAAGTTTTAGAATTATAAGCGAGTAGATCATGGCAGCAGCTCAGTATTACGGAACAGGTCGTCGTAAAAGTGCAATTGCACGCGTTTACGCAACATCAGGCACTGGAAAGATCACTATTAACAAGAAAACTATTGAAGAATATTTTGGTCGTAAAACCGACCAGATGGTTTCACGTCAACCACTTGAATGTGTTGATATGGTAGCTAAATTCGATATCAACGTTATTGTTAAAGGCGGCGGCCCTTCTGGCCAGGCAGGTGCTATTCGTCACGGTTTGACGCGTGCATTGATGGTATATGATGAAGCTTTGCGTCCAGCCCTTAGGCAAGCGGGTTTTGTAACTCGTGACTCGCGTATCGTAGAACGTAAAAAAGTTGGCTTACATAAAGCCAGAAAACGTCCTCAATACTCGAAACGTTAAGCAGCAATTTTTCTGGCAGGTAACCTCAGTTACACGCTTTGAAATAAAAAAGGTCGCATTCGTAAGGATGCGACCTTTTTTTATGGGGCTAGATCAATCCTGTTGTGTTGTCACTGAAACAGTTTTTACTATTCTCGGCACAGATCCAGTGATTTAATTTTCGTGAATGAGTAAACGTGTTTCTTTGTTGAAAGTCTCGGAGATTAACTATTAGCACTTGAAAAATGATTTTTTTTATCAGCAATGCTAAAATTCAAACATCAATCATTAAGTAGGCTTAACGGATGTCGACAGACTCTCAAAAAACACCTAAGACACCGATGGCGCTAGAATTTAAGAGCAGTACTTTTTCTGTACCTGTTTTGGTTGTGGCGAGTGATGACTTGGCTGTTATCGAACAACAACTTCAAGAAAAAACCAGCTTGGCTCCCGAGTTTTTTAAAAATTCAGCGGTAGTGCTGGATTTGCAGGAAATAAATAAACGGGATTACGATATTGATATCGTTGCACTTACGGACACGATTCGTAAGGCCGGTTTGTTGCCTGTAGGGATTCGTGGCGGTAACGCACAGCAGAATAAACAGGCATTAGAGTTGCTTATTCCCGTTTATTCGATGCATAGCGGCAGTGTTTCGGTTGAAAATAAAAAACAAAAAACTATCGTCGTCCCGGTTATAGAAACAAAAGCCGATGAAGATGTAGGCATAGAGACCGATGCTACCGCAACGACGTTAATTACTCAGCCTATCCGTTCCGGGCAGCGTATTTACGCGGCAGGTGATTTGGTCATTTTGTCTCAGGTCAGTGCGGGCGCAGAAATTATGGCTGAGGGTAATATCCATGTTTACAATACCTTAAGGGGCCGAGCTTTGGCGGGTGTGCGTGGAAATAGCGAGGCGCGTATTTTCTGTTTTGATTTACAAGCGGAACTTATCTCTATTGCCGGTAATTATAAAATCAGCGAAGATTTGGATGAGTCGGTACGAAATAAACCTGTTCAGATCTATTTACAAGACCAAGCATTAATTATCAAAGATATAGTGCTACCCCATTAACGTAGAGGAAAAATTTGTGGCAAGAATCATAGTCGTAACATCCGGTAAAGGCGGTGTGGGTAAAACAACCACCAGTGCCGCAATTGCCATGGGACTGGCCAAAAAGGGTCATAAAACCGCAGTCATTGACTTTGATGTAGGTTTACGTAATCTGGATTTAATCATGGGCTGTGAGCGCCGTGTAGTTTATGACTTTGTAAATGTCATCAATGGCGAAGCAACACTTAATCAGGCCTTGATCCGGGATAAAAACTGCAATTTACTCTACATCTTGCCCGCTTCACAAACGCGCGATAAAGATGCTTTAAGCAAAGAAGGTGTGGGCAGGGTTTTAGATGAGTTAAAAAAAGATTTTAAATATATAGTCTGTGATTCTCCGGCCGGTATTGAAAAAGGTGCTCATTTAGCGATGTATTTTGCTGATGATGCCTTTGTTGTCACCAATCCCGAAGTCTCTTCGGTGCGTGATTCGGATCGAATGCTGGGAATTTTAGCCAGTAAATCTTATCGGGCAGAACAAAACCAGGAGCCTATCAAAGAATACTTGCTGTTAACCCGCTATTCCCCGGAAAGAGTAAAGCTGGGTGAAATGCTGAGCGTTGAAGATGTGCAGGATATTTTGTCACTGCATTTGTTGGGTGTTATCCCTGAATCAAAATCAGTGTTAAATGCATCAAACTCAGGCACGCCTGTTATTCTTGATGAGAAGAGCGATGCGGGTCAAGCCTATGGAGATATTGTTGCTCGTTATTTAGGTGAAAATAGGCCGCATCGTTTTATCGATGATAAAAAAGGCTTTTTTAGGAAATTTTTCGGGAGTAAGTAATGAGTTTACTGGATTATTTTAAATCATCTAAAGTGAGTTCTGCATCCCTTGCAAAAGAAAGATTGCAAATTTTGGTTGCTCATGAACGATCCTCACTTAACCAACCCTCTTACCTTCCGCAGTTACAAAAAGAATTACTGGAAGTTATACAAAAATATGTTAACGTGGGTCAGGATGCCATTTCTGTTAGTTTTGAGCAGGATGAAAATCAGGAAACACTTGAATTAAATATCACGTTACCTGATCTTATCACTAAAAAAACCTAATAACTTCAATCAACATTTAAACAGGTGACTTAAAATGCTTAATACAATCGGTGATGACGCGGGTAAGGTCTGGCAATTTCTGGATAAAAACGGATCAGCCAGTGTAACTAAAATTACTAATGAAACTGAAATTAGTAAAAGTGACGTTCAGCGTGCAATTGGCTGGCTGCTTAAAGAAGACAAGCTATCAATTGAAGTGGTAGGTCGTACAGAAACAGTGTCGTTGAAATGATGTAGGTGCAAGGTTAAAGGCTAAAGGTAAAAGGTAAAAGGCACAAGGCACAAGGCACAAGGCACAAGGCACAAGGCACAAGGCACAAGGCACAAGGTGACGACCTGATAGCTTGGATCGTTCAACTTGTTCCTTGTCTTTTTGAAAATTCTGTCTTTAATAACTTAACTGTGGGCAGTGTCAGTTCGCGAGAACAAAAGAGCACTTATTTGTTGCCTTACCGTTTTTGTCTATTGATCACAAACAAGTGTATCTGCTTGATCCATGCCAATAGCTTCTCATAGACCTTCCTGATAAACGGTGTGCATTGCCTGGTTTTTTGCGGCAGTAAACGAATAAGTAAATAAATCTCAAAAATTAAACGATAGAGTAATTTTCGCATTCGATATAACAACGGTAGCAATGCTGCAAAATTTACCTCACGATCACGTACCATGCCGCTTCGGCATAGCCAGTGTAGCAAACCACTGACATAAAGCACAAACAGGCTTAATCCACTTAGAAACCAAACAAATCGGCCGGTAGCACCCAAAGCCTCGCCTGTATGCAGTGGCCATATCCAGGTAGCAAAAACTTCACCCTTTGAGAATTTTGCAGGATTTCTTACCTCTTTAATCTGACCACTCCAGCGATCCACCCAGACGGTTGTAAATGGATGTCTTTGATTAACTTCACTGTTTTGTCGTAAATTAATACGATAGATTCCGGTATCACCTGCCGGCGTGGTAACGCGTCTGAGTTCTGCTTTTGGAAAAGGGCCTTGAGCAACAAATGACGCGGCAGATAAACCGGTTGGGTGATTGTTGGGAATGGCTGTGCTGGTGATAGGGCGGCCAGTTTGACCATGTTCCATGCCGGATGAACCGGTAAATGTTTCCAATACTGAGGGATAACTGAGCAGAAAACCGGTGGATGCCAAAACTATCAAGGCAACGGCACTAAACAGACCCAAAAAGCGGTGCAAATCCAAGGCAAGCAGCATCATGCCTGCCTTGTGTCGAACTTTAAAGGCATTGCTTATTTCTCTTAGCCCCGGCCACCATAAATAAAGACCCGTACTGCAAGAAATCAGCAATAATATTCCCAGCATACCGACTGCGTTCCAACCAAAGCGATCAAGCCTGAATTGCGTATGCAAATCAAGTAACCAAGTTGTGGCGGTTGCACCCCAAAAACGACTGGTAACAACCTCGCCGCTATAAGGATTGACTGACACCATCAGTGGCGCATAAAGCTCAAAGAAAGTTTCTGTCGGTTTATCATACCAAGCGGTAATCATACCTTGGGGTGAGCGGGGCATTTCCAGCGTCCATGAGCCATAGCGGTTTGGCTGTGCTGCGCGTACCGATTCGATAATTTTATCCAGAGATTGATACTTGCCTTGTGGTGTTTCGATAATCAATTGCGGATTTAACAGGCCATCCAGCTCTTCGCGGTAAATGCTGATACTACCGGAAAGCCCCATGAGTGCGAAAAAAAAGCCAACGCTTAAGGCGAGGTAAAGATGAACTTTGAGCCAGGTTGCTCGCGTGAGTAAGCGTTGCGTGGAGAGTTGCATGAGTCTTGATAATTGATAATGGTGGGCAAACGAACATTATCCCATATCGTCAAATTATTTTGTTACCGGTTAGGTTCAGAGCATATATAGAGATCATCTAAGCGATATTATTTTCTGTAGGGCGTGCCATGCGCGCCTTATTTTTCAAGGCG
>CAIMDR010000288.1 GCA_903839795.1 uncultured Methylococcaceae bacterium
CTTAATATTGACTGAGAATAGATGATAAAACATGGATTGTTAGTTCCAATGCAGGATACTCAGAAAAATGGATTATAAAAAAGCCTTTATTATCAATAAGTAAAAAATACTAAAAATTCTTATGGGGTGCGGAATGTCGGGAACAAGAAACGGATGGCCGCTGGATAGCTGAAATAGAAGCGTTATCAGGAGCAATGGTTTATGGTGATACCCGTGAGCAAGCCATTATAAATATAGAAGCTTTGGCATTGCGTATTCTTGCAGATCGTTTAGAGCATGGTGATGCGTCTGAAGAGCTGAATCTATTGTTTGCTGCATGAGTTCATTTCCAAGTACAAAAGCCAAGCAAGTATTAACGGCATTAGTGCGAATAGCGCGTAGGATGAGTAGAGTGATAGCGAAACCCATCGCATAATAATTGAGTATCTACTTTAAAAAGCCGGGTAAATTGAATGCTAGCAATAATTAAGTAGTTAATTTTAAAGTATTTTATTTTTTACATACCAAGTTTTACCCGGGGATTTAAAGTGGATACATAATTGATTATGATGAGTTTCGCTATCGCTTTATCCTATCCTGCGCCACTAAAAATCAATCATGAAAAACTACATTCACTAACTATGTCCACAGATTCCAGAACGATACAATTGATGGACACCACCTTGCGTGATGGTGAACAAACTCAGGGTGTTTCTTTTACGCCCACAGAAAAAGTCAATATTGCCAAAGCGTTGTTGCAGTCACTTCGGGTTGACCGGATTGAGGTCGCTTCTGCGCGGGTCTCTGAAGGTGAAAAAGAGGCCGTCACCAACATTAACCAATGGGCAAAACAGGAAGGTTTCAACGGCTGCGTTGAAGTGCTGGGCTTTGTTGATCATACCAAAAGCGTAGACTGGATAAGGGAAACGGGCGGTGAGGTTATTAATTTACTCACCAAAGGTAGCGAAAAACATTGCCGCGAACAGTTGGGAAAAACGCTGAATCAACATACCGACGATATTTTGCAAACAGTTAATTACGCGCTGGAAAAAGGCCTGAAGGTTAATGTTTATCTGGAGGATTGGTCAAACGGCTATCAAGACAGTCCAGACTATGTTTACGCTTTAATGGATAACTTGCGTTATTCGGGCATCAAACATTTTATGTTGCCAGATACCCTCGGTGTCTTGTCGCCTGAAGAGGTGTTAAAAAACCTGAGTGATATGTGTACTCGTTACCCTGAGCTGCAATTTGATTTTCATCCCCATAATGATTATGGACTGGCAACGGCCAATGTTATGGCGGCTGTTCGTGCTGGGGTAAGATCCATTCATTGTACTATTAATTGCCTGGGTGAGCGGGCGGGTAATGCTTCACTTGCTGAAGTCGCTGTGGTACTGCGCGATAAAATGAATATGCAACTCTCTATTGATGAGAGTCATATTGTGCGTGTTAGCAACATGGTTGAAAATTTTTCCGGAAAACGGGTTGCGGCTAATGCCCCCATTATTGGTGCTGATGTTTTTACACAAACTGCCGGGATTCATGCAGATGGCGATCAAAAGGGCGGCTTATATAAAACCAAGTTAGGCCCTGAACGCTTTTCTCGTACCCGAAGTTATGCTTTAGGTAAAATGAGCGGCAAAGCTTCATTGAAAAAGAATCTGGAACTCTTGGAGCTTGATCTTTCCGAAGAAAATCAGAAAAAAGTGCTGGAACGAATCGTCAGCCTGGGTGATTCTAAACAAACCATCACCACCGATGACTTGCCCTTTATTATTGCCGATGTGCTGGAAAGCAAGAGTTACCAACATATAAAATTGTTGAACTGCTCTATTACCAGCGGTCTTGATTTAGAGTCAACGGCCAGTATTCGGGTTAATGTTAAGGGCGCCAAACATATTGCTTCA
Organism: uncultured Methylococcaceae bacterium; assembly: GCA_903839795.1. GTDB lineage: Bacteria > Pseudomonadota > Gammaproteobacteria > Methylococcales > Methylomonadaceae > Methylobacter_C. The sequence goes on from CAIMDR010000288.1 coordinate 1,890, forward strand.
GGATCTGGTAATGGCGGATTTGATGCCTTTATAGATGCCATCAACAAGGTGATGATACTGCATAGTTATAAATTGCCGGCCTTGGTTGATTACGAAGTAAGAATTCCCAGAGGCGGACATACCAACGCCTTAACCGAGTGTGTCATCACTTGGGCTTGCGGCAATGAATTGCGTAAAACCCGGGCAGTGCATTCTAATCAGGTCTTTTCCGGTGTTTTGGCCACGCTTAAAATTATTAACATGCAGTTACATGAGCGTGATTTGAACATTATTTAATAGTTCCGTTAGCCCATTTTCAAAATGGGCTTTGTCCGGTTTAAATATAAATATTAAACAACGACAATAATTCCAGACTTGTTAGTTGTACTTTAGCTGTTATGATAAAAGTGAGCTGCATTGCTTGTTGAAAAGTAACAGATATCAATAGCGGGCAACTCCGGACGCGTTTTTAAAAATAAACTACAATTATCAAAATTACAACGTAAGAGAATTAGGTGATGAGCAAGCAAAAATTATCGTTGCAGGAGCAATTATTAAAATCCGGTTTGGTGAGTTCCGCTCGCGCTAAAAGTGTTAAATCCGATAAGCTTAAACAAACCCAACAGCTACGCAAGAACAATGTAATTGTAGTTGACGAGGCTAAAGAACTGGCTAAAAAAGCACAAGCAGAAAAAGCTGACAGAGACCGCGAACTCAATCAATTAAGAACGCAGCAAGAAGAACAAAAACACCTAATCGCACAAGTTAAACAGTTAATAGAACTCAACAAGCAACCTAAAGATGCGGACGGATTACCGTTCCATTTTAATGATCATAATAAAGTAAAGACACTGTATGTCTCTGAAACCATGCGCGATCAAATTATTCGTGGCAAGCTGGCTGTTGTAAAGCTGGGGGAAAGTTATGAAGTGGTTGCATCTGACGTAGCCCAAAAAATAAGCTTGCGTGATGCCGGCAGTGTTATTGTCCATAATGAACAAGTCACCAGTAGCGTTGATACTAAAGACGATCCTTATGCAGATTATCAAATCCCTGATGATTTGATGTGGTAAATCCATCTTGCAAATAAAAAGGGGAGCAAACCACTGATTGCCCCCCTTACTATTATTTTTTACTGCTTTCCTGCTTAATCAAAAGATTCATAACCTCAATCATTTTTTCATGGGATCCCGCCAAGGGGCCATTCGTTTTGTATTTACCGTTAATAATGACGGCAGGAACCCCGGTTA
>CAIMDR010000289.1 GCA_903839795.1 uncultured Methylococcaceae bacterium
GTGCCGCAGAAAAAGTCGCCATACTCAGAGAATTAGGCGTTATTATTTGCCCCACACCGGCAGCCATGGGCGAGACAGTGGCAGCCGTGCTTGCCAAAATGTAAATAAATTTGACGTTTTCCGTTGCAATCGGGCATTTTCTTATCGTAGGGGACGGCTTTGCGCCTGCCCTTTGATGTCGCGATGTTGTCAGGGCAACCGCAAGGGATTGCCCCTACAACACGGTAATGGATACCTAAAAGTAACCGCTTTTTAATATGTTAATCACTGATGGCTTTGTCTTGCAAATAACGCCGTAATAAATCCAAAGCCAATAATGCGGCCTGATTTTGCTTGCGTTTGATCGGGCCGGCTATTGAATGAGTCGCTTGCTGAAAGGTGTCACCCGCCAACAAAATGTTATAAACAACAATGGACTGATCTTTGTTGTGCAAGGTTTGATTGTCGCCCGCATAAAGTTGAACGAGAACGTAATCAGCGCCACCGGCTTTTTGTAGATCGACTGCAAGGGCTTTGGCGGCTGTTATTAAGCTTTCTGTATCAATTTTTGTACCTAATCTGGCCGTGGCTTGTTGATAGCTTGCGCTAAGTAACCACTCCAAACCAATGCACTTGGCTGCCAGCAGGCCATGGCTAGCCGTTTCTACGATGGCTAGCGTGTGCTTTCTTGCCGTCATCAGTTTATCAATTTCAAAAATCAGATCGCCAACTGTTTCACCCAGGCCCTCAATAGCAAATACATAATCTCCCAAGGGTTCGGCAAGTCGGGCGACTAAAGCCGTCATTGCCGATTGTGAATAAGCAAAGGGAAACAATAGCTTGGTTTGCACGTCGTCTGTTCCGGCACGAAAACCTAACTGTACCTCGGCAGGTATTTCAATTGAATGGATGCGTTCCTGAATGACCGACTCACCCAAGCCGAAGGTTTTGATGGAAACCAATTGCCCCGGCTGTAATAAAAAACGGGTCGGCAGGGTGGGCAAGATGCTTTCTTGAAATAAATTCATCATTTCCATCGGTACGCCCGGTAAAAAGGCAAACCAGCAACGTCCGTAATGCAGGGAAAATCCCGGTGCAGTGCCCCAATCATTTTTGATAAGCTCAGCACCTTGAGGCAGCATCGCCTGCTTTCGGTTTGAGGCGGGCATGATTCTGTTTCTGTTTACAAAAAAACGACTGATTTGTTCAAAAGCAATAGCGTCAAATTGCAGAGGTAGATTAAAAGCACGTGCAACGGCTTCGGCGGTTAAATCATCACTGGTAGGCCCCAGACCACCGGTACAAATACAACAATCGGCTCGCTGTGCTATGTCTTGTAGCAACACGATCAGGTCATCCAGTTTATCGCCTACGGCAGTATGTCGTGTTACCGTAAAGCCGCAAGCAACGGCTTGTTGTGATAGCCAGGCGGCATTAGTATCCACGGTTTGGCCGGTGACAATTTCTTCGCCTTGAGAGAAGATTTCCAGGGTTGGATTCATTTTAAAAACTCATTGATTAGTACGCTATGCCAAAACGGCAAGGTCAGTAAACTCAGTGCAGTGGTTACGGTAACGGTCATGGCATAAAACGCGCTGTCCAGTCGATACCGATCACAAAAAACCACGCCCAGAACCATGCTCGGCATTGCCATATCCAGCACGGCGGCCGCTTTGTATTTGCCTTCCAAGGGTAAATAACTCACCAGAGCAATGGCGAAGACAGGCATTAACAACATTTTTATTACAATAACGGGCATAACATAAGGCAAGTTTCGAGCAACGATGGCTTTCCAGTTTAAGGCCAGCCCCAAGGAAAACAGCATTAAGGGTACGACCGCCGCCGATAATTTTTGCAATACGCCGAGTAACCAGGCCGGAGCAATCAGTCCGTTAAGATTTAAAATGACGGCAATGGCTGCCGCCCAAAAGGGCGGTGCATTAAGAAAGGACAATGCTGACTTTGGATTTTCTGCGGTATCTTCACCGTAATAGCGCGAGACTATAATGCCCAGAGTAAACAGGACGGGGGCGGTTGCAAACAGATCCATTTGGATAACCACCGAGCGTGACCAACTCCCAAAAGCTTGTTCTAAAACAGGTAAGCCCAGATACGTCACATTAGGGAAGGCGGCGGCCAATATTAATGCACCCAAACGTTTATGTTCAAATTTAAAAAGTGTCCCGATCATCCAGCTACACAGCATGGCAAAGATAATGCTGCTTATACCCAATAGCGCATAGTGAAAAGATTGCACACCGATATCAGCTGTCCATAATACTTCCAAGACCATGGCTGGCAAGAGTAAATAATAGACAAAAGTCGTTAACACATGCCGGACATGTTCTGCGGTTAGACCGGCTGGTTTAAGGATTCTCCAGCCAACTCCGCAAGCCATTAGCAGGGTCATTTGAATCAAGGTTGAGTTCATAATCGAAGGATATTGTTGCTATGGGTAATATTAACATTCACTGTTAAAACAAGTTCCGGTAACATATACCGTAATAAGCCAGCGTGCGGCGTTGTCTTTGTCATAAAATCCGCGTTAAAAGGATGACAGATCATATCACTTTTGTACACGGGTTCGGTTCATTATTCAGGAGCTATTGTATGTGTTTATTTGTAAAGTATTTCCGGTTAAGTTTTATAATTTTATTAATGGGCTACGGTAATGCCCAGGCAGAAATCGGTTCAATTGAATCAATCTCTCCCAAAGAAGCTTCTGCAATGTCCACAGAACAAAAAGCTGTTATTATCGATGTTCGGGAAGACAGTGAATGGAATGAACAACATATTGCAGGCGCAATTCACATTCCGTTAGGTCAATTAAATGACCGTTTATCAGAACTCAAACAATACAAAGACAGTCCCGTGATAACACAATGCAAATCTGGCGGACGTTCTGCAAAAGCTTTTGATGTGTTAAAGACGGCAGGATTTTCCAAAGTTTATAACATGGACGGTGGAATAATCGCTTGGGATAAAGCCGGATTAAAAACACAGTAATCCGTCCGGCTTTATAAATACACAGAAAATATTAACCTGAGGCGTGACGGGGTTTGCAACCCCGTCACTCACGTTTGAAAGCTATCGAAGCCTTTAAACGTTTCAGTCGGGGTTGCAAACCCCGACCGGCATCGAGCCTTTAACCTTTCGCCTTGAACCTTAACAGCTTAAACCTATGACCTTTATATCAACCAAACCCATTCCCGTTCGTGAGCGCTTGATTATGGCGCTGGACGTTGCCAGTATTCCTGAAGCGCAGGCTTTAGTCGAAGAACTCGGCGATTCAGTGATCTTTTATAAAGTCGGCATGGAGCTGTTTATGTCAGGTGATTATTTTGGTTTTATTGAATGGCTAAAGCTGCAAAATAAAAAAGTGTTTGTTGATCTGAAGTTTTTTGATGTTCCGGCCACCGTGGGTCGAGCTATCAAGGCCTTAAGTAGTAAAGGCGTTGATCTGGCTACCATCCATGGCAACGATGCCATTATGGAGGCCGCCGCTAAAGAAAAAGGTGATCTTAAAGTGCTGGCCGTGACAGCCTTAACCAGTTTGGATCGTGGTGATCTTGATGATCTTGGGTTTAAATGTGATGTCCGTGAACTGGTATTGTCCCGCGCCAAACGCGCCTTGCAAATAGGCTGTGACGGCATTGTTTCATCAGGACTGGAAGTCGCTATGCTCAGGGAGCAATTGGATAATAAGCTGTTGGTTATTACACCGGGTATCAGGCCGGTAGATAACCGCGAAGATGACGATCAAAAGCGCGTGGTGAGTGTAGAAACGGCTTTTCAAAATGGGGCGGATTATATTGTCGTCGGTCGGCCGATTCGTGATGCTGAAAATCGCAGGGCGATGGCAGAGAAAATTCAGGGTCAGATTCTTGCGCAATTTACAAATCTTTAACGGGTTAGGAACGAGCATGAAATAACTTGACCCTTTATATCCCCTCACCCCAGCCCTCTCCCAGAGGGAGAGGGAGCAAGATGCCTAAGTTATTTCATGCGCATTCCTTGGTTTAAGGTATAAGGCGCACCCACTTTTGCCTTTTGCCTTGAACCTTGAACCTTGAACCTTGAACCTGTATTTATGCCCTTTGATCCCGCTTTTACGTCCTCTTACCTGGTCGCTTTTATCATGGGCTTATTTAGCAGTATGCACTGCATAGGCATGTGCGGCTCTATCATTGGCACCTTAACGTTAAGTTTAAGTCCGGACATACGAAATAATAAAAAACGCTTATTGCCGTTTGTATTTAATTATAACTTTGGCCGGATTACCAGCTACACTATTGCCGGTGCCTTAGCAGGATTTATTGAGGCTTTATTAACCCTGCCCTTGGGTGAAACTCACGGACATCGAGTGCTGCAATTACTTTCAGCGGCGATTATGGCAAGTGCAGGGCTTTATATAGCCGGCTGGTTTCCCCGTTTTGCGTATATTGAAAAAGCGGGAAGGCCTATTTGGAAAAAATTAGAACCTTATGGACGGAAACTTATCCCCGTAAAAAACCACACCCAAGCTTATCTTTTTGGAATGGTCTGGGGTTGGTTGCCTTGTGGGCTGGTTTATGCCGCTTTAGCTTTGTCTGCTACCACGGGTGATGCCAGTCAAAGCGCCTTGACCATGCTGGCTTTTGGCTTGGGCACTTTGCCAGCCGTCATGGGAGTCGGTATAATGACAAACATTTTGACCAGGCTATCCAGAATGCAGCGTTTCAAACAGGCTATCGGCCTGTTTATGATAGCTCTGGCACTGTTAGCGGTTGTGCCATGGCTTAATCCAATGGCGTTTACAGCCACCACACACTCAGCAAACCATTAACAGAGGCTATTATGGGGCATTTTAAATCGATCATTGGCAAATCCCCCGCATTGGATTCCTTGATTCGTAGCGCCAGAATGGTTGCGGCGACTGATGTCACGGTATTGCTTAAGGGAGAAACCGGTACGGGCAAGGAAGTGTTTGCCAATGCCATTCAAAAAGAAAGCGCCCGCGCTGACAAAGTATTTATTTCCCTGAACTGCGCAGCCTTACCCGAAAGTCTCATTGAATCAGAATTGTTTGGTCATAAAAAGGGCTCGTTTACAGGCGCAACCGGTAATACTACCGGGCTTTTTCAGGCGGCTAATGGGGGTACGTTGTTTCTTGATGAAATAAATTCTCTGCCCGTGTCAATTCAGGCAAAATTATTACGCTTCCTGGAGTCTGGAGAGTGTCTTGCCGTCGGTGATATTAAACCTTATAACGTTGATGTGCGCATTATTGCAGCGACAAACTCAGATTTGAACAAGCAGGTTGCAGCGGGGCAATTTAGACGGGATTTATATTACCGGCTTGATGTAGTGCCTTTAGAGCTGCCGCCATTGGCAGAGCGAACTGAAGACATAGAGCATCTCATTATGCACTTTTTGGTTATGATGGCAGAAACCCATTCACTGGAAGCACCCGTAATCAGTAAGCAAGCCTTAAAGGTTCTTAAAGATTACGCGTGGCCAGGTAATATTCGTGAATTACGCAACCTGTGTGAAAGACTCAGTGTTTTATTGGCCGGTCAAACCATAGAGCCGGAAAATCTCCCGCGTGAATTTGTTACCTACAGCAGTATGCCTAAAGCGGGGGCATTCACCTTGCCTGAAAGAGGTGTTCATCTGGAATCTTTAGAAGCTGACTTGATTCATCAAGCGCTCAGTCGCACTAAAGGTAATCGCAGTAAAACCGCAAAATTATTGGGTCTTACCCGGGATACGTTGCTTTACCGTATGCAAAAACACGGATTTACAACATCACCCCATTAGGCAACCCGCAATAAACAACCTCCATCCTATCGTTCCCACGCACCGGCATCACTGCCCACAGTTAAGAAAAAGCTCCCTCTCTTGTCGTAGTTATTCACCTCCCCCTTTGAAAAAGGGGGATTGAGGGGGGATTTATCTAATAAAATCTCCCCTAACCCCTCTTTTTTAAAGAGGGGTTAGTTGCCCACTTGCATTGCTCCCCCCTTTTTCAAAGGTGAATACCAATGTCGTTAAGTTAAGCGTAAGTTATTTAAAAAACTGGAGTGCAATCGCTTCAGCTATTGCCTGCACAACAGCTAAAGCGGTTTTACTCCAGTTGTATGCTTAACTTAACGCCATTGGGGTGAATACTTACTTTTTGTTTGTCCCGGCTAAAGTGGGTAGCCGAAAAATGCGCTTCTCACGGCTAATATTAGGCACGCAAAAAGCCTAACTCAAAGACTTGCGGTTGCAGTTTTTCGCTTAAGGTTTTATAGGCTGTTTCAAACAAGCTGAAATCTACGGGTGCCGCATCGTTGTTGGTGTTGCGAGCTTTTAGGGCGTTGCGTATTTGATACCAGCCAACATCCGGGCGATTCAACTTTAAATCATCACGGACGTTACGCACGTCGGTTTCGGCAAAATAAGCTTGCCACAATGTTCGACCTGCGTCCAATACCGCTTTTGCTTCTTTTGAGAGTTTCTTTTCGGCTAAATACTGCACCATAAAATCGGATTCAAAACGGTCTGGGGCGTTGACTTCGGTTTCGGTGTACGGGATGAAGTGATTGACGATACTCCACTTTTTACCGTTCCATTCGAGGTCGTTGGCACTGGCAGTACAGTTTTTTCCATGGAATAACATCCAGATTAAACAATCGTTTTTGAACTCATCGGATAACGGCGATGTTGGTTGCAAGAACTGATCGTTATGATTTATCCATGTATGTTTAACAAGCTGACGTATAGAAAATATAATGGCAGCTTTCCAAAGGTTCTCTCCAGTTATAAAAAATCCGCGAGCACTACCGTAGCCAGATGAAAAAATAACGGTTTGCTGTGTGGCATGTTGTAAGTCGTTTCCTCCGCATAACATATATGCCATAGCATCATCTGCCCATTTTGTACCTCTTAAATCTTTGGTTACCGTGGCTGGAGTAATTGCATTTTTTAATGGGACAATATCGATCTTATTTGCTTTGGGTCGATCAATCCATTGACCTAAAAGTTGGTTGTTTGGGATGTTGAAAAAAGTTTTTTCACCGATGGCTTGTACTTTTTTATCCAATACCTCAACTGCGATTTCGCTAATGGGGGTTTTCTTTGTTGCTTGGGTCGCTTGGTGATTAGTTGCCCAGACCAAAAAGCCAATTGGGAAATTACCTTTTAAACCATCGAATGATTGACTATGCACCACAAAGCCACCCAAATACTTTGCTTGCCATGCTTGGCGAAACACATCCAGAGTTGGGGCATTTACGTATTTCAAAGTGCTGAACATTGCCAGAGTGGTAGTAGGGATTTCTTGTGCAATACGAGCGACAAATTGCGTAAATAATTCGTTGCTAGCTTTACCATATTGGCTCATTGCAGTAATAGCAAATTTTGTTTTCGTAATACCGGCCTTGCTTTTTCCTTCAGTTTCTAATGAAGTATTACCTCCACTGGTTACTTCCGCATACGGCGGATTAATCAACACCAAAATCTTCTTGCCCTCGGCAATGGCTTTGCGTAGACCTTCCGGCACTTTGTTGGTCAGGCTATAATCAATCTTGCCGTCATCAGTAATATCGTCATTCAAATAATCATATTGGAAACGTTGCGCCGCCACGCAGGTTTTGGTGGCTTTCATCACATCGACATCCGCTTGATCCAAGGTGCTCATATAGATATTGCGCGGATTGCTGTGTTTAACTTCCAGATTACCGACACCACAACACATATCCCAAACAATGTAATCTTTTTGCCAGTTCTTGCCCAAGGTTTCCGTCAGTTTGTCGTAGGCTTTATCAACGACGGCCAGCGGCGTGTAATACGCGCCTTTAAAACTGCGTTCGTCCAGCGGAATCAAACTGTCGCGGCGTTCCAGCAAATAATCGCGGTATTCGGCTTTTGGCGGCTTGTGATAAATCGCCCAAAACTGGCGGTAACCTTCTTTGTTACCCAGATCATAGAGCTTGCCGCCCAAACTAAATACCGGCGCATTATTTTTATGCAGTAATTCGGCAGGCAGGTTGGCATGAGTGGACACAGTGCCATCGTGCATAATGTCGGCAAAAAACAGCAGCGCGTAATCATCTTCGGTTACGCCGTTGATTTCGCGCCCGATCATAACCACCCATTTATCGAATACTTGTTTAAGATTATCCGGCGTAATCGGGGTGCGGATAATGTCGCCGGATTTTATCGCGGCTTTAACGGTACTGATAAATTCGTCTTCGTGCGTAGATATCTTGAACGAAACAAAATGGGTGCCGATGTGGGCAGACACTTCGTCTAACGCTTCTTTGGGATATTGGCTGGCAGATTTCCCCCACTTGACCGTCTTCTTTTTTAAGAATGGCAACACGTCAGCTGTTTTCATAAAAGCGGCTTTTTCGGTGTCAATCACCGCCAAAAACGGCGGGATAATCTCACCTTTGTTAAGGCCGTCCTGGACGTAATGCAAGAGCTGGGTAAACATGGCATAGCTGGAATGCTTGCCGGTGTCTTTCGCTTCAAACCAGATTTCATCCGTGCGAATGTCAATTAACCCTTTGGTGTAACTTTTTAGCCCCAGCGCTTTGATGTAAATATCTTTAACATCTTCTTCGCTGTGGGCTTGTTTGAGCTGGTTATAAAGCGTGGTGGTTACCGTCATGGGATTTATTTTTCAAATGGCTACGTCGCATATTTACAGTATTATAATTGATAAAAATATAACTCAATGTTCAATTTTTCATACCTTAACTTTATAGGTCATTGATAAACGAGTGTATAACTACCCATGCCTATTGATAGGTGTAGGCCGGAATAAGACTTATCGAGCGCAAGCGAGAATAAGCGTTTCCGGCATCCGGTACGAGTGTGCCGGAAACGCAACCACGCGCTACGCTTGGGTGGCCTTATTCCGGCCTACACATCTACTTGTTAAAGATATAAGGTTGTACGGCATCTTTTGGCTACCCAACATTCAACGGTCAAAATCAGAATCAGAATTTCAAGAGATTTCTTCTCAATGCCATTCTCGCATTCCAACGCGAAAATATCGGGCACGAAAAGCATGTGCCCGATCTACCTGACTGTAATTAGATATTAACAAAACTGTAATTAGATATTAACAAAACTGTAATTAGATATTAACCAAACTGTAATTATAGAGTAACAATCTGTCATTACAATTTGATGGGTGGTAGGTAACATATTACCACTGCATTTTAGTTTTATCATTAATCCGGAGCATGTTAAAAAACCTGGCTACTTGCCAGTTTTTTTGCTCGTAAGATCATATTATTTCTGTCATTTTTTACTTTGTGATTTTCGTGTTTTTGCAATTGTTTCCTGCGTTGCTCTCGAGTGTTGGGTCGAAACGGGCAAAGCAGGGCGAATATATATACGTTCGTATTATTTTTGATTTTTTTCTTAATTAAACAGGTATCCCATATATGTCAAAGAAATTTATTTTTGCTGTCCTTTTTGGATATACAGCTTTAATCAACCAAGCAGCCGCCTCCACGTTTAACTGGACGGTTAATATTCCAATCATTGGAGGGTTTAGTACAGGTTCCGGCCAATTGGAAGCACAAGACATCATCTCGACGAGTTTGGATGGTGCCTACACCGGTTATCTGTTGACATCCATTACCGGAACCTATGCGGGACAGGCAATTACCGGTTTAGCAGACCTGAATACCGTTGATGGTAACGATAACCTGATCAATACGTCTGAAATACTTGTGGATCATTCTGAAAAACTTGTGGATCTTAATGGTATAGCCTTTACGCTTGCTGCAACCCCTACTGGTTATGGTTCGAACTTGATAAACGTTTATAGTGATACTGCTGGTTATGCGGACAACGGTCCTGCTGGCTCTTCTCCTTCTGGTTTCACCCGACATTCCGCACCCCATAAGAATTTTTAGTATTTTTTACTTATTGATAATAAAGGCTTTTTTATAATCCATTTTTCTGAGTATCCTGCATTGGAACTAACAATCCATGTTTTATCA
>CAIMDR010000290.1 GCA_903839795.1 uncultured Methylococcaceae bacterium
GCCCCCTCGCTATGCTCTCCCCCTTTTTCAAAGGGGGAGGTGAATAATTACGATCAACCCAGTACCACCCGCACCTGATGCAGGCGTTCGTCATTCTGTAAAGTAATAGCATTCCCGTTTAACCAAGATACACCATCCAACGTTATCAAACTGATTCCTCGCTCTACACCGTTCGGGTTTTCAATGGTGATTTCATAACGGGTATTTTCGTACTGATAAATAATGCGGTAACTGCGCCATGTTTTGGGAATACACGGATCAATAACCATTTTATCAGCGCAAATCTGTAAGCCCAGTATCCATTCCACTCCGGCACGGTAAAACCAGCCGGAAGCGCCGGTGTACCACGTCCAACCGCCGCGTCGTAAATGCGGCGGTTCGGCATAAATATCCGCCGCCAATACATACGGTTCAACCTTATAGGCATAAACACCGGTGCGGGTGCCCGTGCGATGAATTGGATTCAGCATACGTAACAGTTCCATTGCTTGATCGCCCTCGCCCAGCAAGGCGAAGGCGATAACCGACCAGATCGCCGCATGCGTATATTGCCCTCCATTCTCACGTACGCCGGGCGGATAGCTTTTAATATAACCCGGATCGCGTTCGGTCTTGTTAAAAGGCGGGGTAAACAGCAACACCAAATCACCGTAGCGAACCAGATATTCCCGTACCGAATTCATCGCCTGCTGCGCCCGTTCAGTATCTGCGGCACCGGAAATGACCGCCCAACTCTGGGCAATCGAATCAATACGACATTCGGCGTTGGCTGCAGAACCCAAAGCACTGCCGTCATCGAAATAGGCGCGGCGATACCATGCCCCGTCCCAGCCTTCCGCCTCCACCGCAACCTTTAATTGCTCGACCTGTTCGCGCCAACGCAAGGCTCGCGCGGTTTCTCCCCGCAACGCCGCCAACGCTGCAAATTCGGGGAGTGTGGCAAGCAGAAACCACGCCAGCCAAATACTCTCGCCCCTGCCCTGATAACCCACCCGATTCATACCGTCATTCCAATCGCCACTCCCCATCAGAGGCAGACCGTGCAAGCCCGTTTTCAGGCTCACATCCAACGCACGCGCACAGTGCTCAAAAAGCGTATTGTGTTGCAGTGCTTGAGTCGGCTCAAAATAAGCGTCATCCTGTTCCGGCGCAAGCGCATCGCCTTCCAGAAAAGGCAACAGCTCTTCAAGTACCGCCGTATCGCCGCTCACTTTAATATAATGTAATACCGCATAAGGCAACCAGATACGGTCATCAGAAAAACGAGTTCGCACACCACGCCCGGAAGGCGGATGCCACCAATGCTGCACATCTCCCTCGGCAAACTGATGCGCCGCAGCGCGAAGGAGATGGGTGCGGGTCAAGTCAGGGCGGGCGACGGCCAACGCCATGCTGTCCTGTAATTGATCCCGAAAACCAAAAGCGCCTCCCACCTGATAAAAACCGGCGCGTGCCCACAACCGGCAACTTAACGTTTGATACAACAGCCACCGATTTAACATAAGGTCAAGCTCCCGATCCGGCGTTTGTACCTGAACTTTGGTAAGTACCTGCTCCCACGACTGCATCACTTTAGCAAACGTGGTGGCTACTTCAGTTGCCCGATAGCGCTTGACCAACTCGCGGGCATGTTCATGGTCATTACCCTGCCCCAACAGAAAGACAATCTCGATGCTTCCATCGGGCTCAAGCTCAATCACCGTTGACAATGTCGCGCAAGGATCAAGCCCCGCACCGACACGATTTTTTAGTGGTTTGGAACTCAGCAAAGCGGCCGGCGCATCCAGACTGCCGTTACGGCCGATAAATTCAGCCCGATTACCTGTCCATCCGGTTTGTCTGCCAGCAAAATCAGCGAAAGCAACACGCTGACCAAATTCCACATCCCACGGATTATAAGCAAACAAAGCGCCCGTCTGTGTATCCAATTCGGTGATAATATGCGGTGCCGTCACCGTACGTGAGGCACCCAGTACCCACTCAATGTAGGCGGTGACCGTGATTCTGCGGGTTCGACCGGAGACATTTTTCAACGTCAATGATGAAATTTTAACCGGATCGTTCGGGCTGACAAATTGCAAAAGCTCACTATGAATACCATGAGAAACGTGCTCAAAACGACTATAGCCCTGCCCATGATAAATCACATAACCGGCATTTTCTACCCGAATCGGCAGTGCGGTAGGCGTCCACAAGTCGTTAGTCTCATCATCGCGTAAATAAATCACTTCCCCGGAAGGATCACAAACCGGATCGTTCGACCAGGGTGTTAATTGATTTTCATGACTGTTACCACACCAGGTACAACCAGACCCTGACTCCGAAACCATAAAGCCAAATTCGGCATTGGCAATCACATTAATCCAAGGCGCGGGTGTCCATTGATTATTATCCAGCACAATCACATACTCGCGTCCGTCCTTGCCAAACCCACCCAGTCCGTTAAAAAATTCAAGCTGGGGTAGTGCCAACCGTGACGAACACTCTTCCGGCTTGGGCAACGATTTGGGCGCAACAAAAGCAGCCACCGGTCGTGGATGCCGCAACAGTTGCTCTGCCAACGTGCCTCGATTACTGACCAGCACAGCGCGTGCAACCGTTTGGAGCAATTGCCTGTCTTCTGTCGAAAGCTGATCGGCACGGATAAGAAAAACAGCCCCATGATCTTTATGATCCCGATGCACCGAAAGCGCCTGATTTTCACGCACCATGGCCTCCAATAAAGCCTGTAAATCATCAACGTACGACAACGCTTCTTCATTCAGGATAACCAAGTCAACAGCAAGACCTTTAATATGCCAATATTCATGGGCTCGCAGCAATTGTTCAATAAGAGTATGGTCTTCAGGTTCAGTTACCCGCAACAATAAGAGGGGGCGATCACCCGAAATGCCATATCGCCATAACCCGGTGACATTCTGGCTGCTCATCTGCATCAATTTGCTGGAAGGCCTCAGCCAGGGATCAGCATAAAGTAAACGGTTGGCCAAATCCTGAAACAGTTGCGCCTCGTCCGGCTTGGTGCGCAGATGATGCAATTGCACATGCGCATGAGTCCACGCCAGAGAAGACACTCGGTCAAACGTAGCCGGATTGTGGTACTTATCAGCCAAATCCTCCACCGCCTGCCGTGACGCAGCAACCAGTGTAGTCAAGGTAATATGTTCGGTTGCACCCGCTGCAATAGTAACCCGTGTGCGCAAACTAAAGATGGGATCAAGCACGGCACCAACGGTATTACTCAAAGGACGGCCATCCATCACTGCAATCGGTGCCCGCAGCGATTGTCCACGCCCGACAAAGCGAACCCGATCGGTTTCGTATTGAAGATCGTTATTAATGGGGTTACCCTCCAGAATGTGAGCGGCCCAAAGGATCGGGTCGGTTGCCAAACGCTGACGCCGCTGAGCAATCAAACCACCGACATGAGGCAGATAGTCGGTATGAACAAACAGATTTGAAAAAGCGGGATGCGCTATATCACTCGAAAAAGAGGCCAATACAATCTCAGCGTAGGAAGTGATTTCAATTTCTCGAGCACGCAGCCCATTATTAATTAAACTCAAACGGCGAATTTCTGCATCGTCTTCGGGCGAGACGACAATCTCCAAAATGCTGCCCAGACTGCCATCCCTGCGCGTGATGCGGGCACGGTCTTCGGCAAAAATGACATCGTAATAATCCGGCGTTTTCACCGTGGGTTGATAACCGGCTGACCACACCTCACCGGTCGCCACATCACGCAGGTAAATATAACTGCCCCACGCATCCCGTGTCACATCTTCACGCCAACGTGTCACTGCCAGATTTCGGCAACCACTGTAACCCGATCCTGCAGCGGTAATCATCACCGCATAACGACCATTGGACAACAAATGCGCTGAGGGCACGGAAGAGGTAGGCGATGGCAAACGCCGAACCGGAGGCTGCAAGGACTCCTTAACTTCAGAAAAGTCATGAAGAATAGGCAGGCTACTGATATCCGCCGCACTCGGGATGCGTTCTTGCAGTAACAATTGCACTGCCTGAATCAGCGGTGCACAATGAAAACGATGACGCATCACGCCGTCATGGATAACATTGTCAATGGCAACCAGACTCATGCCTTGATGGTGCGCCATAAGACAGCGCACAATCGCAACCCGTAAACCTTCCGCCAGTCGAATCGGGGTGTAATCGAGCGCCTCATAAAAGCCAAAACGGCCTAATGCACCTTCCTTTTCCAGATGCCCAAAATTTTCCACGGCGGCATGTGGAAAATACATCGCCGCCAAAGCCGTGGCATAAGGCGCAATGACCAGCTCTTCTCCAAGACCTCGCTTCATGCCAAGACCCGGCACGCCAAAAGCAGAATATTGATACGTAAACAAAAGATCGCGTCCATTGAACGCTGACTCTGAAACTCCCCACGGCACCTGACGTTCCTTACCATATTCAATCTGTCGTTTAACGACCAGGCGACAAGTTTGATCGAGCAAACTGTACCGAGGCGTAAATATCACCAGGGAAGGCATCAAGTATTCAAACATTGACCCCGACCACGACAGTAGCACCGTACCATGGGCGGCGCGGGTTAGCCTTCGACTCAAATGAAACCAGTGGGCACTGGGTACATCGTGCTTGGCAATAGCGACAAAACTGGCAAGACGTGACTCGGAGGCAAACAAGTCATAATAACTGGAATCAAGCGTGCCTTCCGTCACCCGGTATCCCAGCGAAAAAAGATGGCAGTTGGCATCATACAGAAAACTAAAATCCATTTTTTTAAACAACGTCTCCAGTTGTGTCAGTATGCTGTCCAGACGTTTCGTCAGCGTTTCAGCTTGCCCGCCTGCCTGTCGCAGCGTTTTTGCCAGTGCCTCCAAATCACCGACTGCCCAATAATTTTCAGGCGCTGCTCCCAGATCCGCCACGGCCAACGCATAGTTATTATTGAGATCAGTCAAACCGGTGTTCAGCGTTAATTGTTTTTCAAATACTCCTGGGTGGCTCACATTAAAACGCTCTGCAAAATGTATCCAGGGAAGCAGATACTCCACATCACGCCCATGAGAATGTATGTCATCGCACAACAATATCGCCCACTCCAGTGCCTCATTGTCGCCCCTATCACCCCGTTCGGCGATATAAGCACGCGCCATATCCAGCAAGGTATCGGCACAAGGCATTAACCTGCTCCATAAATGGCTCCAACCGACCGGATCAACCGGCTGACTTTCCAAAAGCTCGCCCAAAATAACGCTTTTTTGTTGCAGCTCTTTTAGCGTCACAGTAAGCGTTCGTCGGTCATCCGTGATTTTGGCAAGCGCCTCCATCAACAAATGATAAGTATCGGCAAGCCCTGTCAAGGTGTTGGCGAGTGCGAGCGGTCGACTGCGCATTTCCCGGCAGGCTTGAGATAATACCAGCAGATGCCCCGCCAGATTACCGCTGTCAACGGTAGAAACATAGCGAGGTTCCAGTGCCCGTAAATCGAGGGTGTCGTACCAGTTATAAAAATGTCCGTGTAAACGGGGTAACGTCATGAGTGTCGTCAAGGTGGCTTCAAGCCGGTCAACGGTATCTATTAACCCGAGCCACCCAAAATCCCGTGCGCTAACAACGGACAATAGATAAAGCCCAAAATTGGTGGGCGAACTGCGATGGGCGATAACAGGCTGCGGTTCTTCCTGAAAATTATCCGGCGGCAGATAATTTTCGCCAGCCGTTACAAAAGTCGTAAAAAAACGCCAGATACGCCTGCCAATTAAACGGAGTTGCAGACTGTCATGTGCCTGTAAAAACTCTGCCCGGTCAAGTTTGGGCGGCTGGCTCAATGATCTGGCGAGCACGGGTGCAAGCCACCACAAAAGCAAAAAAGGTGCTGCAAACTCAATACCCACCGGATTAAAAATCAGTACCACAACTCCGGCCACCATAACGATTGTCGATGAACCTCCCAGTGACAAAAAAAGATTTTGTAACGAGTGACCGGCCACCGCTTTAGCCTGAAGGGCGGTGACCCAGTTAAGTAAGTGGCGACGGGTAATAAACAACCTGACCAACGTGCGAACAATGGCATCTATCATCAACCAGGCGTGTTGGGCAAGTAACGTCAAGGTCACCAAGCTATTGCCAAGGGCCCAAAGTACATTTTGTCCCATTACACGCAAACGGGTGGTTATCGAAATGCCACGACGGGTAAAAGAGCAACCACTAATAAATGCCAATAACGCGGGAAATGCCAAGGCCGTCAAGACAAACCCCATCAAAATCCACTGCGGTGCATGGGGGGTAGCCCAAGTGACGACCAGTGCAAATAAACTGCCGGGTGCCGAAAGGGAGCGGCGTAAATTATCAAGCATTTTCCAGCGCCCAATCATAGGCATCCCTTTGCCGCGAAATCCAAAAATCCACGGTAATAACTGCCAATCACCTCGCGCCCAGCGGTGCTCACGCGATGCAGCGACTTCGGTATGCGAGGGAAATTCTTCAAAAAACTCAATATCATTCACCAATGCACAGCGAGCAAATACGCTCTCGAACAAGTCATGACTCAGCAAGGTATTATCCGGTACACGCCCGGCCAACGCGGCTTCAAAAGCATCGACATGATATAAGCCCTTGCCGCTATAAGTTCCGAGAGCAAACAGGTCTTGATAAAGTTCTGACACCGAACTGGCATAAGAGTCGGTGCCGCAAGAACCCGCATAAATCTGGTGAAACATCGAGTGTTCCTGACGCTGTGGCAAGGTCGGCGTCACGCGAGGCTGAAGAATGCCATAGCCGTCTACGACACAGCGAGTCTTTGGATCAAATACCGGCTGATTAAGAGGATGCGCGGCGACACCTACCAATTGAGAAACCACGCCCATCGGCAATTTGGTGTCGGCATCCAAGGTAATCACATAACAAACGCCGGGAGGGGCGGTGGCAGGCTTGCCATCAATCGGCAAAAAAGAAGTATCCGTAGCACCCCGCAACAAACGATTAAACTCGTGCAGTTTGCCGCGTTTGCGTTCCCACCCCATCCACTTGCCTTCTCTGGAATTCCACAAGCGTTTACGATGAAACACAAAGAATCGTTGCTCGCCATACTTGGCGTTAAGCGCATCCACACAGCTAACAGCAATACTCAGCAAATGCGCATCAGTCGGTAGAGTTTCCTGCTCAGCATCCACCCAATCCGACAACAAGGCAAAACGCACTTGTCCACCGGAATTGGACAGATAACGAATCTCCATCTGCTTGATCTGCTCCGTGACCTCGTTTTCGCTAAAAAACATCGTTGGCACCACCACAAAAGTGCTCAATCTCTGCGGTACACTGTCCTTAAAATCCAATCTTGGCAAGTGATTAAGATCAAAACGCGGCAAATAACGCGGTGGCAGTGCTGCAATAATAAGACGATTGACCAAACCAACGGCGATATCGGAAGCGGGAAATACCAAGAACAGTGCCAACAAAAATAACTGCTGTCCGTTTAGCCCCGCCGCAAAGCTTGCACTTAATGGCAGTAACAACAATAACAACGTCAAAATGACAAGACTGCACATATAAGCCGGTTCGGCACGGACAATATACCCCCGCAACAACCGTTGTTTTAATAATGGCTGATAATTAATTTCCCGCTCAAATGAATACCGACCCGCACCAATCAAGTAATAACCCGGCTCTTGCTTTTTTACGTCAAGGGGAGTGTCCTCACTAATACGTTTGGCCTTGTCTATCAATAAGTGTGCAATCTCCACTTCTGAATACGGCGAACGCTTGGCAAGATCTTCAATCGCATGGCGGTAGCGATCTCGGGTTAAAAAATCCATCGCACCATAACCTTCATGAGTCCGTAAACACGCATCCATCAAGCTAACGTCCTCAACAAACTGAGGCCATTCAAAGGCAGAAATAGCACGCATACTGATGATGATATTACGGACGGTCAGGTTATTGGCGATCTGTTCAGCGTGTTCCCGATGTACAATTTCATCCAGATTAACGCCTTGTTCTTTCAGCCAGACATTCAGGAAATCAAGGGAAATCGCAGCCCCCGGATGCGGATCATGCAAACGCTGCAAGATCTGCACGGCATAAGCCTGACGCAAGGGTTCTGAAGGCAATAGCCCTTCAGGAAGAGGTGATTCCGGCTTATCAAGTTGCGCGGCAACTTGCTCAACCCGATCAAGAAACTCATCCGCCAACTGGCGACCCGATTGGGAACGCATAATACTGATGGCTATGCGGCGAAGATTCTCGACCAGCAATACCCGCAAAGTACTTGGTATTGCCCAAAGCTCCGCAATGGTAAGAGGTTTAACGTGTTGGTACGCTTTTATAAATACCGTCAATAATTCCGGATCGAAGCGGCTGTCGGTATGCGCCACCAATGCCCAGGCAATTCCGTAGACTCGGGGGTAACCGGCAAGAACACCCTCACCCAACATGGGCAATGCCCGATAATAACTTTCAGGCAAATCGACATGAATATCGCTGACCTGCTCTTCAAGCACATGAAAATTATCAAGCAACCATTCCGCAGCCGGGGTAATGGCATGTTGCTCATGCACTGCCTTGGCAACAGCTTTATAAGCATCCAGCAACACCCGACAATTCTCGCGCACCCTCGGGATTAGTTTGTGCCCTTCCTTATGGCTACTGACTTTTTGTGCCTGTGCCAAACTGACCGCATGCTGCTTTAGTCGCTCAGTGCTAAACAACTCAAAACGAATGGGTGCTTCCTCACCACTTGGATGCGCTACCCTAACAAATCGCCTTTTTTCTCCCCGCTTCCCCATGGCTTAATCCTCCCAGCTCCGATAAAAATAAAGTAAATCGCTACTTTTGATTTTTTCATCACCCAGCCATCCCAATCAACACCAACGGCAAAAACCCTTATTGCCAAAGCGCGTCTTAAATAATGCCCATAAAATCAGGAAATAATGATGATTACAGCAACAGTAGTCAATGCCATGACTGTATTAGCGCCAAGATAAACCGGTCGCATAGAACATACAGCCACGAAATGTTTTAGCCTCTAAATACTAACAAATATTATCAGCTTTATTGCCCACAATTATCAGGACTTCATCACACTATTCAACAAGAAGTCCTGGCCTATAGATTTTCAGGTAAATAATTTCGATGCTAACAGCTACCATCCCCTGAAGGGATGATAGCTGTATGGACTTACCGCGACGTAAATTGGAAATGTAACTTCTGAAAATCTTTAATTTTTGAAAAAATAACGGCAAAAAGCCTATTAACCACTACGATACCGAACATAAAGCCTATTGAGTGACTCAAAGAACTCTTATTTTAAAGAGACCTTACGAGGTAGTCTATAGTATCAACAGAGATTTTTCTTGGCCGCAACACACTCATAACGCTGAATTGATTTTTTATAGACTTTTGTTATGCAGGAAATATCAATGCCACAGGCATATTTTGACGTTATGGATTCCTGCCAAATCACTTTTGTCATGACAGAATCAATGACTTTTGCATTTTTATAAAGCGCCATATTTTTCAAATCCAAAACAGCCAACGCTGAGTTGGCACAAATTGTAATGTCCGTTGGTTTACTCGCCTTATCACAATTAAAACCGGGAGAAATTTTCTGTATAGCCACTTCAGGTGTCAGCGATGACTGAACATTTTGTTGGGCTACGGGTGTTTGAGAAATGATCTTTGCACTCGGTTCAACCTTAAGCACGTCTTTATTTGTATTATCTACATCCTGTTTTTCTTGAAGGACAGGACTGACTTCTGCTTTAGGTTTTACTGGCTCAACTTCACTAATCAGCGGCTCGTTATGCTGACTGGCATCCACTTCTTGATGGTCTACCGTGGGTTTTAACAAGGCAGCCGTGATCATTTCATCCAGTAAATGCACCCATGCCGTACTTTTAAACTCAATAGAGCCTTCTTTAGTGTCTCCCAGCGATTTTACGGAATAGTCCACTGTTTGTGTGAACGCGTTTCGACTATTATCAATCGCTAATTGCGCTGCGTATTGCGCAATTTTTATTTGATGTTGACTAGCTCGCGTCCTATCAACATCCGCCAGCATAGGCGGTGGAACGGTAATTTTTAATTGTCCGGTGCAACTGCTTACATTACTTTTTGGGTCTTGCTTAACGGTTTTAATATTTTCCAGGACGATATGAATTTCAGCTAATGACGCTCTAATTTTGGTAGCGCCAAAGATAAGCGCCCCATCATAGTGATCATCTCTTTTTTGAGTGATTGATTTGACCGCTTGCTCGGTAAGCTGCTTTTGCATCATATCTTGGGTTTCTGATGAAGAACAACTATCCATGGACAGGTTACAGCCCGACAGCATTAAACTCATAAAAGATAGCCCTGTAAGGCATTTAATAGGCATCATCATTATTTTTCTATACCAAAAAAGATAATACCACTGAACCTGCCAAAGTCATTTGCTTCTCTACTTTCCTGTCCATTTTCATATCATCACATCCCGAGATAATCAAAACCAATAGTACAATATATTTTATTTTTTTCATCAATTAATCCTTAATCGCTTAGCGTTTATAGTGGTTGCTTATAGTCATAAGCTTTATGGTAGTCGTTATCGAGAATACCCTAAAGAGGTCATCCATAATAAGCCAGTTACAATTTTAAAACAAATCGTAACTATTCAGTCTCCCCTGTTTGAAAAAGAGAGATTAGGGGAGATTTTATTAGATAAATCTCCCGCAACCCCAATGCTGTTAAGTTAGGCGTAAGTTATTTAAAAAACTGGAGGGCTACCGGGTTGTCACTCTCATTTTTTCCTCATGTATGTGATGCCGAAAAACCTGTCACTCTGTTAGCATTACAAAAACGATCCAATTGAACAGCGGGATGAACTTCACTGCATACCCCCCCGCCCGAAGCGTTCGTTGAATCCGGTTTTTGCCTCACCGATAAATAATATCAATTGATCTTCAGGCACTCTCGCCACCGTTATCCCTTGACGCTCCGCTTCAAATTGCAGTGCGTTCGCCGCTTGATGAGTGGGGACAAAAAGTGTCTTGGGTAGCTCTTGCTTATGAGCCCAGCCTTTTTTCAATAATTCTTTGGCTTCCAACTTTGTAAGCTGCTCTGCCTTTGCAGATATCGTCAATGAACTCAAGATAAAGCAACTTGCCGCATCCATCAAGGCGAACAGGTTAAAGTCACCGTCTCTGTCAGTAGGAATCGGTGTATCATTTATCTTGAACATGATCCAAGCTTCGTTGACTTGAAATTGGTTTGGATGAAGCATGAGAGAGTTCCTTTATAATGCCCAACGTAAAGCTAACCGGGCGAGGCCTACGAAAGTTTAAGAGTACAAAACGGCCTCATGGCCGCGCTCCGGTTGAGGTTTTGTTAGGCTGGATGTGTGATTGCAAAATCAAACCACGTTGTTTTATTTAAAGAAGTTTTTGAAACTGTTCACGGTTTAAATCACAGTCACGCAGAATCTTGGCTAACAGTCCCGGTTCAATGGTTTCACCAGAATGAACCGGCACTACAGTTGATCGCCCATCAGGATGATGAAGAAAATGGTGGCTTCCTTTAATGCGGAGTATTTCAAAACCTGCTTTTTTTAAAGCCGACAATATTTTCTTTACTTGTCAAACTCAGAACAGATGTCATGCAGCAACTGATATTCTTTGAATACCCACAAAGTCAAGTTGTTCCGGTACTTCACCTTGAACTTCAAGACAAAGCTCAATAGCCTCGCGGATGCGTTCCATTAATTCATCAAGCGACTTCGCTTGGGTGTGGCAACCAGTTAGTGCAGGGATAGAAGCCACAAGATATCCTTCGGAATCTTTTTCAACAATCACATCAAATTGGTGCATAGGACAGTAACCTCATAGTAAGGTTGAGCGTTAAGTCGAACTGAATTTTAGCACGTCCTGAATAAGTACAACATAAAAAAATCCGTGTAACAATCACATCCATCCGCTCCGTTTGTGGCGGTTTTCCGCGAATCCGACCTACGGCCCTACGTACCTCAGCACATCAAATGATTAACGCTCCTTATCGCGTTTGGAATTGCAGCAAAACGTAGGGCACAAAAAGCGTGCCCGACCGGCTACCCAGCTAGTCTGTTTTTAGCGATTCGATTGCCATGTTATCGCAACCGAATGCGAATCGGGTTCGATCACTTCGGAACTTAAGCCACCCGATTCCCATTTGTTTGCACAAACATGGTCAGAGAAAACGAATTAATTGCGATTCGGTCGTCATAAATTCCGATATTAACGGTTAAGATTCGCAAATGTGAGGGGCAAGTATATATACTCGTCGCCTTCAGTTCGCATTCGGGCGCTCTCGATTCCGATTCGGGTTGAAAGAGTTCGCATTCTAAAGGAGACAAATGGCAATCGAGAGCGGACAATTGCGATGTGAGAGGCGTAAAACGCCCTGTTTTTTGGCACTGTCTGCGTTATTGCGAGGTGTTTTGCCTTATTTGGCAGCGCTGATTTTGATTTATTCATCGCCCGCAACTACTGTTTCTGTTTAACATCATAACAACTCACAGTCATGTAAGTCATGTAGGGCAACATCTTTTCGTTGCCCTACATTCAACGGTCAAAATCAGAATATCGAGAGATTTCTTCAATGCCATACGTGCGCTCTAACGCAAAAATGTCGGGCACGAAAAGCATGCGCCCGACCTGGCTACGCGGCTGTTTCCCAAGCTCCAGCTTGGTAAACCAGTCTTGGAAGCTCCAGCTTCACGAGACAGTCATCACAAGAGCCGCAAATAACCCGTCCAACTCAGTTAGGCTACATTCAATAATTTACTTGCTAAATTTCTGCTCACCGTAGGCGATGACAAAGGCTTTCCATCATTTTTGATAGTTTCAATCCATTCATTCACAATCTGACAAAGCTCGGTATAAACTTGAACCTCATCATCGCCATGACAGCAAGCATCAATTATTCCAGGACAAGAACCAACAAAACAGCCATCTTCATCAGACCATTCAACAATTTTGATATAGCGGTCACTTTCTTTCATTTGTCGCCTCTATTAAAAAAACCAGTCATTTCTATAAATCACGAACCAGTTCTTTAACCTTAGGCGGCATTGTTATATTCCAATTATTGTAAGTATTCACCTCCCCCTTTGAAAAAGGGGGACTGAGGGGGATTTATCTAATAAAATCTCCCCTAACCCCTCTTTGTCAAAGAGGGGGACTGAATAATTACCAATTATTTGCTTTTAGACTGAAATGTCGGGCAACAAAAAGCGGTTGCCCGACCGGCTTAAGCGTTGAGTTACGCTGCAACTTGGTTAAAACTAACTACTTCTACACTGAGTCTGTCTTCAACCGTGTGTTGTTTTGAAAGAAACGCATCAACAGCATCCAATGTTTTGGCATGGTAATATCTTTCCCCGCACTCAGCACACACTTCCGCCTCCATATTTTCTACAATGTATAGCTTTCCATTCAGCCAGTGCTGGCGTTTTACTCTCTTTAGTCTTGTATCCCCACCACAAAACTCACATTTCATAGCTCCCCCTATAGCGCATAAACTGTAATTATAACAAGGCTTTGGCCTTCTCTAAATCCCTCTAAATCTGCATACAACATGAATCGACCGCCCATCTAACGCTAACCCTTCTATTCGGTATCTTGTACCACGCGAGTCTTGTGTTAGTTTCTTTTCGATGCGACCTTTGAAAATTGCATTTTCTATATCCTTTCTCTCAAGACTATCATCCACCATTTCTCCTTTCTGCGTGAGACGACATAAGGTAGTCACGATCAATTATTCGTTGTTGGATTTTTTGAAGAGTTCATCGGCTATTCTGAACACAATAGCTAAGCATTTAATTTTACTCTGACCCCAGTTATTTCTGACCCCAGTTATTTACAGTTATTTATTTTACTCTGACCCCAGTTATTTACCCCAGTTATTTGCAGTTATTTCAGTTATTTGGGCAACAAAAAGCGGTTGCCCGGTATCTACCCGGCTACTTCTTATCAAGATAAATTTCAAGAAAGGTAATCGTCTTATTAAAATTCGCTTCCATCTGGGTATCTTTTAGAGACCGAGATATTTGAATCGCTTGTTGAAAGAATTCATTAACTTGACGGGTATGGCTAAGATAGCGATGAGAAAGTCCTTGGTTAAATAATGCGTTTGCCTCCCCATGGCGGTCTTGCATATTGCGAAAAAGCAAAAGAGCTTTTTGGAAGCATTCTAATGCTTTCTCAAATTCAAAATTGGCATTATAAGCTATACCAAAATTTTGGAGGAGACCTGCCATAAAAGACGGTTGCGCTCCATAACGTTGCCCCAGTTCCAAGGCTTGTTGGTAATACTTAATAGCCTGATCCGGTTGGTCAAGATTGCGATGCGCGAAACCTAGGCCCTTTTGCGCTGTTATTATTCCTCCTAAATCCCCAGACTTTAGATATAGCTCCAATGCTTCTTGCAATGTATTGACTGCTATTGAAAACTGGTGATTATCATTTTGTTGTCTGCCCAAGTCCAATAAGACATCTGCTTTAGATATCTGGCTATCTTTTTGCGTTGTGTCTTTCATCTGCGTATCCTTACCGGGTTCCTGATCCTGAACCACCGCTTCCTTTTCGACCCGCACGGCCATGCCTTGTTGATAAATTTCGATTTCATCCAGTAGCTCCCGCACCTTCGGGTCGTCAGCCGCAGATGGAATCAGGCCCTGCGCGACACCTAGGCAAGCTTCGGTGAGATCATCGGCCATTTGTATTTCACCCCTATCTCGAAAGGTTCTAGAGCAGGCAAGTAAAACACGCGCCCATGTAACGCCCCACTCGGTGAACCGATGGCGAAGAGTCGTACTCTGATCTTTAGAAGCCGCGCTGAACACGTAGTGGGCTTCCAATCCTAGACGAAGCCCCGCGTCGGGCGCGGAGGGTATCAGAGCCATGGCCAGCTCCGCGAGTTCTTGGGCTCTCGTGAGACCGGCTTCGTCAGGGCAACGCGCCGACGAAGTGAATACCTTGCTGTCAGAAGCCAAAGGGGAGAACGCCATCGCCTGCTCCAGTACTGAGCTTACGCTGACCCGACCGAACGCTTTTACGGCTGTTGTGAGTGCCGAAGCAACTGTGATCAGCAAAGGATGCCCCCCCTTCTTTGCAAATTGCCAAATAGCTTCGACTTTAACAACCTCCGAGCCGTCCAGCGTTTTTGCCTCGGCTAGGTAGCGCTTGGACTCGGCATCTTCGCCGCGCGCCTCAGCGATGGCGCCCATCCAAGCAAGCGCCTCCGCAAGACGGGAAATGTCGACCGGTCTCCGGGTTTGCGCGATTGAACGCGCGGTTTGCATGTAGGCATCTGCGGCCGCAGCGGCGATTTCAATGCGATTATGCACGGCATGGACAACTACAGCAGTTCGCGCAGCAGAACAAAGAAAAGGCGCGTGCAAATGAGCGATGGCCGGTCTTTGATTCAATTCCTGCGCATGCGCGAGGTAGAAGCGGATAGCAAAATCAGCCGACATGACCGCGAGATTGGGATCACCATGCGCCAGCAAGACACTTGCATTCAAGCTCGCGATGCGGGCCAGATCGAGAATTTCATCCCTGTGGGATTCCTCGCCCAAAATCCGCTGGTATGTGCTAACGGCGGAATCAAGCAAAATCACCGCTGAGACACCTCGGCCACGCCGTGACTCAATTGTGCCTTTGCGGGCGCGAACATCTGCAATTAACTTGCGGGTATCCCCTGATGAGACTGGAAGTTCAGCATAAATCAATTCACACTCGCCAAGCGCGGCGATGGCATCGTCCAATCGGCCAACCTCCGCAAGGCACTGGCCTTTTGAATAGAGCAGGACTCCTAGGATTTGCGCAGGCAGTGAGTCTTCCGGGTAGTCTTGCTTTAGGCCGCGAAACAAGGGTTCGGCTGCCTCATACTTGGTTAGTGCTTCCTGATACCGCCAAGTGGAAAACAAAGACTGCGCCTTGTCGAAAAATTGCATTGCCATCAGAACTCGGTGGTCTTCTTGTGGTATCATGAGAGATTTATTTTAATTATTTTTCTGAGCCGAAGCTGTGTAGGTTGGGCACTTCATTTTGCGCCCGATTTCCGTTGGCTGAAAATTACATGTCAGGCAACGAAAAACAGAATCGCTTTTCCCTGACGAAATTCAAGCGGCCTAACTACAATTAGACATCCTAATTAGACGCAAAACATTGCGTCATTTTTTTGCCAAAAATCAACAAAATCAATAAATCAGAATTTTAGTTAAGTTTTTTCGTGGAACTGCGAATTTGGCAATGCTGATAAAATAGCTCTTAATGCCCTGTTTACCGCTTTGGCATCTTTGAAAAATTCAGCTATATCAGCGTCCAACGTTACAATAACAGGTGCTTGCTTAATAGCGAATCTGTTTATTTTTGCCTTTGAATAATCAAAGTTATACTCGGGCAACATATCATCTTCACTATCTTCTTTGTTTTTCATAATCTTTTCGTTCGTTGGTTGTGGCTAGTCGAGAACTGATTATTCGGATGATTCCTTGCATTCGTTCTGTAAATGACACGATTAAAAGCCTTCTCTTGATTGAATGACCAATAACTAATTCTCTGCGTTCTCCAAATGAATTCCATTCGTCATCAAAAATATATGCCAGTGAATCATCAAAAACTGTTTGAGCTTCATCAAAGGTGACATTGTGTTTTCTCTGATTTATCCGGGCTTTTTCTGTATCCCATTCAAATTTCATTTTTTAACATGTCGGTTAATATAATCCTAATCCTCAACTACCGCAAACGCCCTCACCTTCCCAACCAAAACCTTCATTTCAGCCGTTGCCACCTCCAAATCGCCCAGCAAGGTTGCGATCAATTGATCATCTTCCTGCGACAGCAAGTCAATAAACAACGCTTTTTCTTCAGCATCTGCCAGCGCATACGCCGAGTCGACATAGCGCAGTAACAGATAATCCAGTTCTTTGGTGCCACGTCGGCATTGCCAACGCAGCTTGGCAAGTGGAATCATTAACCCAGTTTTCGTTGGACTAACAATTTTTTGGTTTCAGCGATGGCTTTGGCGGGGTTTAAGCCTTTTGGACAGGTGTCGGTGCAGTTCATAATGGTATGGCAGCGGTACAGTTTAAACGGATCTTCCAGTTCATCCAGACGTGCCCCGGTAGTTTCGTCACGGCTATCTACCAGCCAGCGATAGGCTTGCAACAAGACCGCAGGGCCTAAATAACGTTCGCTGTTCCACCAGTAACTGGGGCAACTGGTTGAGCAACAGGCGCACATCACGCATTCATATAAACCATCCAGTTTTTCGCGGTCTTCTTTGCTTTGCAGGCGTTCAGAATCGGCGGGTGCTGGCGTTTGCGTTTCTATCCACGGCTTAATGGACGCGTATTGTGCATAAAAATGGGTCATATCTGCCACCAAGTCTTTAATAACGGACATGTGTGGCAGTGGAAATATTTTGATGGTGTCCGGATAAGAATCGATGGCTTTGGTACACGCCAGGGTATTTATGCCATTAACCGTCATTGAACACGAGCCACAGACGCCTTCACGACACGAGCGCCTAAACGTTAAGGTGCTGTCGATTTCATTTTTAATTTTTAAAATCGCATCCAGTACCATCGGGCCGCAGTTGTCCATATCCAGTTCATAATTGTCTATGCGCGGATTTTCGCCGGAATCGGGATCCCAACGGTAGACTTCAAAACGGCGGATATTGGTAGTACCGGCAGGTGCTTTAAAAGTTTTGCCTTCGGTTATCACCGAATTTTTTGGCAAGGTAAACTCGGCCATTAGTAAACTCTCTCTTTGGGTGGAATAACATCAACGTCGTCGGTTAAGGTATATAAATGCACAGGGCGATAATCGATTTTTATGGTGTCGTCAATCAACCAGGTCAGCGTATGTTTCATCCAGTTGGCATCATCACGGTTAGGATAATCTTCTCGCGCATGGCCGCCACGGCTTTCGTGCCGATTACCGGCGGCATTAATGGTGACACTGGCTTGACTGAGCAGGTTATCCAGTTCCAGGGTTTCAACCAGTTCGGTATTCCAAATCAGGGATTTATCTTTAACCCCCACGTCGGCAAACGATTGCGTGATGTCTGTCATGGAGGCTATGCCTTCATCCAGAGTCGCTTGCGTTCTGAATACTGCCGCTTTGGTTTGCATGGTTTTTTGCATGGCCAAACGAATATCCGAAGGTGTGCGGCTGCCATTGGCATTGCGGATTTTATCAAAGCGGGCTATCGCTTTATCGCAGGCAGTCTTGGCCAGTGGTTTTTGTGCAGTACCCGGTTTGATTAGTTCTGCACAACGGATGGCGGCTGAGCGCCCAAAGACCACTAAATCCAGCAAGGAGTTTGAACCCAGTCGATTGGCACCGTGAACGGAAACACACGCGGCTTCTCCGATAGCCATCAAACCGGTCACGACTTTATCGGGATTATCGCCGTCCAGTGTCACGACTTCCGCTTTATAATTGGTGGGAATGCCGCCCATGTTGTAATGCACGGTAGGTAAAACAGGAATCGGTTCTTTGGTGACATCGACACCGGCAAAAATTTTCGAGGTTTCAGAAATGCCGGGTAAGCGTTCGTGAATGATGGCTGGGTCGAGATGTTCAATGTGCAAGTAAATATGATCTTTTAACGGGCCTACACCACGCCCTTCCTGAATTTCAATGGTCATGGCACGACTGACAACATCGCGTGACGCTAAATCTTTAGCGTGCGGTGCATAGCGTTCCATGAAACGTTCACCTTCCGAATTAGTCAGATAACCGCCCTCACCTCTTACACCTTCGGTAATTAAACAGCCTGCACCGTAAATTCCGGTCGGATGAAACTGGACAAATTCCATATCTTGTAACGGCAAACCCGCTCGTAAAACCATCGCATTGCCATCGCCGGTGACGGTATGCGCGGAGGTACAAGAGAAATAACTGCGGCCATAACCGCCGGTTGCCAGAACGGTAACATGCGCTTTAAATAAATGCAGTGAACCATCATCAAGGCACCAAGCCAAGACGCCGCGACATTCGTCATTTTCCATGATTAAATCAAGCACAATATATTCAACAAAAAATTCGGCATTATGCTTTAAGGCTTGTTGATACAACGTATGTAATATCGCATGTCCGGTTTTATCAGCCGCAGCGCAGGTGCGTTGTGCGGTGCCTTCGCCGTAATGCGTGGTCATGCCGCCAAAGGCACGTTGATAAATTTTGCCTTCTGCCGTTCTTGAAAAAGGTACGCCGTAATGTTCCAATTCAATAACCGCTGCCATGGCTTCACGGCACATGTATTCAATGGCATCCTGATCACCCAACCAGTCAGAGCCTTTAACGGTATCGTACATGTGAAAACGCCAGTCGTCTTCGCCCATGTTGCCCAATGCCGCGCTGATGCCACCTTGCGCGGCAACGGTATGACTGCGGGTAGGAAACACTTTAGTCAGACAGGCTGTTTTTAAACCTTTTTCAGCCATGCCAAACGTAGCTCGAAGACCTGCACCACCGGCACCGACGACAACCACGTCATAAGCATGCTCAATAATTTTATAATTTGCCGACATAAGTTACCCTATCAATAGTGTACGAAACACCGCAATCAACGCTGCCAGCACCAACAACAGAAAACCGAGGTTTACCGTCCAAACTGCAACAATTTTGACACCTTCAGCGGCAATATAATCTTCAATAACCACCTGCAAACCCAAGGCAGCGTGATAAAAAACCGCAAGCAACCAAGCGACCATACCCAATGTATTTAAAGGTGAGGATAACCAGGCGACCATTTCTTGATAAGGCGCGTTTAAGCTTAAATCGAGAAAAATGATTAACCAAAAAGATAAGGGAACCAGCGCCACTGCGGTGACACGCTGCATCCACCAATGCGAAGTTCCTGTTTTTGCGGAACCCAATCCAACAGCCTTGGCTAAAGGCGATCTATATTTCATAAATAATCCTTAACTTAGACAAACAGGAAGGTAATAACGGTAAGCACGAATGAACTACCCAGCTCAATCATTGCATAGCGATTCAGCGTATCACGCTCAAAACTTTTACCGGCATCCCAAATTATATGACGCACACCGTGACATAAATGGAAAAAAAGTGCATAAATAAACCCCCAATAAATCACTTGCATTAATACTGGACGCATAAAATCCTGCATGGCGGCGTAGGTATTGGAACCACCCGCGACTGCGTAGAGGACATAAACAATCAAGATTAAGCCGACCGACAACAGCACGCCGGTCATGCGGTGTAAAATTGAGATGACACCGGTTAAAGGAAGCTTGTAGACTTGAAGATGTGGTGAAACAGGTCTGTTACTATTTATTGCCATTGTGTTATCCAGTGGTTGTTTTAATCAAAAATCAACGCAACACCCTTTTTCTCCCAATCGCCATGGCGAGTATTTTACTCACCCATTTTTTCAATAAACGGTTGGGTAGAAGTATTATCCCAGAAAAATCATTTTATCCACGAAAAACACGAAAAGCACGAAAATATTCAAAGGGATACAAAATTGTATCTCGTCACCTAAA
>CAIMDR010000291.1 GCA_903839795.1 uncultured Methylococcaceae bacterium
CGTAGGCGTCGCTCCCACAACTGCATTATTTTAAATAACGTCTAATAAACCTTATCAAGAGATGCTACAAGGCGCGCATGGCACGCCCTACAGCCAGTAAATCAATTAAATCAGGTATGTTGCTCACTTAATTTAGCAACAAACTCATCAACAAAAACGTGCATGTCCGCCGTAATTTCCTTGATTTGGCCACCTAAATAGTTGTAACCAAATAAACACGGAATCGCTACGATAAGACCGGCTACCGTTGCCGTTAAGGCACCGGCAATACCGGGTGCAATCGCGTTTACATTCACTTCACCGCTGACAGCAATCGCCGCGAAGGTAATCATTACCCCGATAACCGTACCCAACAACCCCAAAAAGGGGCCTCCACTAATCGCGATGGTCAATAGAACCATTTGTGCATTCAGTTTTTGTAATTCTCTGGTTAAGGTGGCATCCATACTGGCTCTTACCGCATTCATGGCTTGCGCCGACAGCACTTGTTCCGCTCCCGGCAACCCATTGGTTTTATATAAGCGACGATTCATTTCCTCTACACCGACATGGTAAAGCCTATAAATAGTCGATCCGGCAAAAGCGCCATGTTTTTTGGTAAACGATAACAACAAAGGCGACTCATTAAAGTCTTCATCATTTTCATCGTCTTGACTGTTTAAATTGCCCAACTCTTCGGTGGTCAATTTCATATAGGCAGCCCCGAATTTTTTGTTTTCGCTTTGAACCCGACTCAGAACGACAGCTTTAATAATCATCACCATCCAACTCACGACAAACATCACACCCAAAATGCCGATAATAATCCAGCCATCGGTAGTTACGTTTTTCAACGAACCCATAATCAGAGACTCACCGCCCTCTTCCGTGTCGGGCGTACTGTCTTCGCCATAAGTCAACAGGGTCACTGCCGGCCCCTGCATTTGAACGTCAAACTTAATGGCATTGGCATCCATAACCACTTTATTAATCCCAAACTGGTCTAGCGAACCCACCAAGCCACGCGCACCAAAAGCATCTGCACCGACAGTCATATTACTGGTTAAGTCACGCGTCGCCACTCCCAAAGACCCGGAAGCTACGCCATCAATGGTTAGCACCAACGTACTAAAATTAGCGGTTAAAGCAATGTGATGCCAAGTGCCCATAGTTAAGGGAGTCGGTGCTTTAAATTGTTGCTTGGAACCTTCTTCGACTTCTACAGCAACCGTATCACCCAAAATTGATAAAGTGACATTGCCGCCGGCACCTGAGCGTTGAAAAATTACACCATTGGTTTGTGCTTGATCTATTTTTACCCAGCTTGAAACCGTCCAACCCGCAGTCGGTGACATTTGCCACGAAGGTGTGGCCGGAACACGAATAATCTGGCTACCATTAAATACCGCAGCATCGCCAATCAGACCGCTATCGCCCATGGTTGAGGTCATTTCGCTGGCATTATTGCCATAAGCCGTTAAATCCTTTGCACCCGATTGGCCAAACTCAAACGCAAGCACTTGATTAACGTCAAAAGAACCGGCCGCATCCTGCGCATCAACCGCTTTAGGATTACCGTAATAAAGCCAAATAGCAGGTTCGGCAGCCGCCGCCAGATCTGCGGGTAACTTTACCCAAATCAGCGCCATTTCATTAACGGGATCAAGCTTTTCAATGTAAAACTTAAGTGGTGTTTCTTCGTCAGCAGCCAGTACGCGAATATCTTTGCCCTTCTCGGCAAGATCTGCAAAAAATGCAAAATTTCCGGTATGTAAACGCACTAAAGCAAAGGCAGCCGCAGGCACAGTGACACCATCCTGTTTTAGCTTTTGCGCATCTATTGTTATTTTTTTCTTATATCCCCAATCTGCATTCCACCAGGCTGATGCTATGGATGGAATAAATAGAAGGACTATCAACAAAAAACCACACCGTTTCATTATTTCTCTCAGTTACGTATTAATTTTTGCCATTATCCCAGAGCTTCATGACATTATTATGACGATAACTTACAAATTTATATTGAAAATACTGAAGGCATAAAAAAACCGGCTTTAACTTACGTTAAAACCGGTTTTTTCAAAGATTTAAAGGTCGTTTGGTGTTATAGAATTTCGATGCCGGTCAAGATTTGCAATCCCGACTGAAACGTTTGAAGGTTTCGATAGCTTTTAAAACGTGAGTAACGGGGTTGCAAACCCCGTCACGCATCGAGCACAGAGTAGGAGCGGGCCATGCCCGCGATATAACCTCGATGCCGGTCGGGGTTTGCAACCCCGACTGAAACGTTTGAAGGTTTCGATAGCTTTTAAAACGTGAGTAACGGGGTTGCAAACCCCGTCACGCGTCAGTATTTGAAGTCACTCGTACCGGATGCCGGAAACGCTTGTTCTCGCTTGCGCTCGAAAAGTCTTATTCCGGCCTACCAGTTTTTCATATTTAGGTGTTAATCACCAAAACCCAACACCTCAACGCTAAACATACCCAACGCTGCATTTTTGTTGTTTTGAGCGCCCTTTTCATCAACGCCCGTTACCGCTTGTGCTACCTGACTCACATTAGCCGTCATATTGCTGGTGCCTGTCAAACCTGCGGCCAAACTGCCGGTAGAGGCAGCCGGCACACCGGTACTGACACCGCCAACCTGAATATTGTTGGCACCTAAAACAGCCGTTGCGGAAATAGTAACGTTAGTGCCGCCGATACCGGCTTCGCCGGCATTAACCACACCGACCGGTGCAAATAAACTAACATTACCCGGAATTACGCCACTCGAACTTGCTGCGGTACGGATACCACTACCGGAAACAATAGCCGGAAACTCAATAACCAGATTTCCTTTTTTATCGAAACTTCTTTTCGGTGGTGGCGCTGCAATCGCGGACTTGGCACCTTTACCGGCATCAATATTACCCGTTGATGACCA
>CAIMDR010000292.1 GCA_903839795.1 uncultured Methylococcaceae bacterium
ATTGCCAACAGTCTTTTTATGGCATCAAGAAAAGTATTAAGAAAAAATGGGGAGTTATGGATCATTGGTAATCGACATTTAAATTATCACATTAATCTTAATCGATTGTTTGGCAAGCACACTGCGGTTGCCGCCAACGCCAAATTTGTTATTTTAAAGGCCATGGCAAAAACGCTTGTGTAAGCTTTTTGGAGGGGTATTTAGCCGTAGTTAAAACCGGAAAATGGCGCGATGTTGGAGCTGGTTTAAAAAATAGCGCCCACGCGAATTAACCCGGCTTTGTTTCCAAAACGGGTCTCACCAGTTTTCAGTGATTAAATTAAAGCCTTAAATGCTCTACAAATGGAGTTATAAGGTCAGGCTTAAGCAACTTTTAGCCGCTTACCAGGTTTAACACTATTTGTAGTGGACTAAACCCAAAAGCCAGTCGACTTTTGGGTTTAGTTTATAAGTTTGTTACGCGGGGGTAACATTCTCAGCTTGCGGGCCTTTTTGACCTTGAGTTACTTCCATAGTAACTTTCTGGCCTTCGCGCAAGGTTTTGCGACCGGCGCCGTTAATTGCACTGTGATGAACAAAAACGTCTTTGCCACCTTCTTGTTCAATAAATCCAAAACCTTTTTCATCATTGAACCACTTAACGGTACCTACAACTTGATCAGACATATCACACTCTTAACTTAAAAAAAACGCCACTATAATGGCTTTACAGATTCCAGTTTCATAAAGAAACCGACTCAAACTTGAACTACGGTGAAATAGTAGCACTAAAAATGTAAGTAGGGCAAAAAAACATTTTAATTAAACTTCGATTATTTGTTATCTAACAGTTTTTCTATACTTTTTTAAAAAACCAAGATTTATTTTTACCTTACTTTTAACGCAGTAATACGCTCAAAAAAGGTATGCACAATCAGTGCGGAGAGTATGAGTAGCGTACCCGTTACCACTTTTAGGGTGAGTGGTTCATGGTTCATGAAATGCCCCAACATGAGGGCAAGTAAGGGCGACACCAGCGTAATTAAGGCAACCCGTGTAGCAGGCAGATGCGTCAGTAAATAGTAATAAAGCACAAAGCCCAGGCTGGTGGCAATGACGCCCAGATAGATAATTGCTGCCAGACTGGTGGGTGTTAACAAAACCGGCCAGTGACCATCAACTAGCCACCACGTCAGCAGGTAAGCCGGTAGAGCCAATAACAAGCCGCCGGTTACTTGCGATAACGCGGGTAATTTTGCCGCGATGCGTTTTACCCAAACCGCACTGATTGATTGTAAAAACGCGGAAACCAGCACGCCACCAATACCTAAAACGGCATCTTGACCTAATTGCAATGCCGAACCAAACATAATAACCAAGCCACCAATGCCCAAGCCGTAAGCGAGTAACTTGCCCAACGTAAGACTCCGTTCGCCTAAAAAAATAGCGGCTAATAACGCGGTCATCAGCGGCGTAAGGCCAAATATCACCGAAATCCAGCCAGAGGGAATAAATTGCGCAGCCCAGTAAACGGCCAACATGGCCCCATAGATTTGCAACGCTATTGCAAGATAGGTTAAAAGCGCTTTGCGATGCCAAGCCAGGCGTTGGCGCATGAGTGCCAGTACCAATAGGATGCATACCGTGCCAATCGCCATACGGGCGGTAACACCAAATAGAAAGCCGGGGCCTTGACCACTCCATTTGATAGCCAGCGGCGTTGTCGCCCAAAGTAAAATAACACTGATATAAGTTAAGGTAATACGCATTGGCTTTAAAATTGGCAGGAAGGAAAGGGCAGGTTACAGGCAAGCTTTGCCAAAGGGATCACGGTAAATAAACACTCCAATGCATACCACTTAGTGCGGCACTTTTACCCCCTTCCAACTTGCCGTCCAACAAACTGATTAATTCAAAAACGACGGTCATGCCAATACCATTCCCATGAATATTTTCATCCGCACGAATCCCTCTTTTTAAAATATCATTAAACTTGCCAACGGGAATTCCCGGGCCGTCATCTTCAATTTCAAGCAGCAAAAAAAAGTTGCGGCGGCTTTTACGTTGATTGAGGGCAATGCTGACCTTGACGGAATGAAGACACCACTTACAGGCGTTATCCAACAAATTGCCGACAATTTCATACATATCACCTTCCTCACAATAAACCAGGCATTGTTCCGGGATGGTTAGCTCAAAATTGATGCCTTTATCAATATAAACCTTGCTTAGCGAGGCGATTATCTTGTTGATAACAATTGAGACATCAACGGTCTTGATGGTTTTATGTTCGCCTTTGGCAGCCGCGCGTTGTAATTGATATTCAACAATTTGATTCATTCTTGAAATCTGCTCTTGAACGGTTTCTTTGTTATCACTGAAAGATTCAACACAGCCCCGTAATATAGCCAATGGTGTTTTTAAACTGTGGGCTAAATCAGC
>CAIMDR010000293.1 GCA_903839795.1 uncultured Methylococcaceae bacterium
ACAGAACAAAAGTTAACGTATTTGTCCATCCCCTTAACGTCAAATACAGCAGCGGAAAAAGCGCGAGAGCTGAAATCAGCAGGGCATTTTCAATCCATGAGGATTGATTATCATTGATTATTAAATTTGATTTCATTTTGATGATTAATTTACGGGGCAGGCTGCCACAGCCATGAAAAAGCTTTTTACGAGATCTTTCATTAGGAGTGTTTACAAACGAAATACCTTCCATCCATTTCTGCAAAGCCAACCACTTCGGTACACCACAAAAGCGATACAACTATTTTTTAAGTTAAATTTTTTATTACCGTTAAGTCTATCATTCACCTGACCTATGTCCTAACTTCATACAAACATCCATGCTATTACAGCGTATCGGGCCAATTTTCCTGTCAAAATAATTAAACAAGCCGGTAATAACGGGAGCTTTAACCAGCCACCCGCAAAACATAAAGCATCGCCTATTACGGGTAACCATGAAAAAAACAAGACCCAGATACCTCTTTTTTTAACTAAATCCAGTGCGTTCTGTTTTTTTTCAGGCAACCGGTTTGCTACCGGAAACTTTCTTTCCGCTAACATTCCCAAGCCCCAAGTTGTCATGGCACCCAGTGTATTACCAATGGTTGCCACAATAACCAGGTATTGAACCTGAAAATGCCCTGTCGATACTTGGTAAGCCAAAACGGCTTCAGATCCGCCCGGAGCAATGGTTGATGATATAAATGCACTAAAAAACAGCCCCCAGAGCCCACTCACTATTTCTTGCATTTATTTTTATTTATCTCAAAAAAAAACCCTGCGTTCAAAGAGCACAGGGTTTTCAGTGTTTTCCACATTTATTTTTCAGGCAGTGTTTTATTTTTATTAGTAACAACCCATTTAATCAAACGGGACACCAAACTTACAACAAGTTCAATAAATGCCCTTAATAAATCAAACACGTAAGCTACGACCTCTGACACGCTCAACCCTTTAAATTTGCGAGCCAAAAAAGGTGCTGCGAGTAAACCTAATGCCAGACCGATTACTGTAACGCCCGAAATAACAGAATCTTCCGGCTGTACGGTTGTTGTAGGCACAGGCACTGCCGTTGGAACAATCGCTGGAGCAGCAACGGCTTCAGCCTCTGCTCTAGCAGCCAATTCAGGCAAAGTTGCCTTATAATCATCTGCTTCAACATAAGCGGTTACACCGGGAATACTGGGCAAATCACCATCACCTTTACCCACTTTTAACTGGGCTTTCATACCTTTTTCCATGTGCTGGGCAATGTCGCAATGCACCAGATAGGTTTTATCGCCAGGTGGTAGAATCAATGTGCCTGAAATTTTTGAAGGGCCTGTTGCTTCCAAATGAAACATCCCTTTGGGGTATAAATACTTAGGCAGTCCATGCATCATCCATTGATGCCGTACATTGTCCTCATTAATAAAATGGACAGTCAATTTTGTACACGGCTTAAAATTAAATTCCTGCGTATCAAATGCGAACATTCTGCCCGGGAATTTTTCAGCATATTTATGACCGGCATGTACGGTAATTTCTTTGGTTTCAGATATTCTATCGCAACCACCGGGCAAGGTATCGGCATTTTGCCCCATCACCATGCCGCCCGCCATGTCCATTAAGTGGCCATCACCGTGATCCATCAGCATACTATCATGATCTTCATAGTCCTGAGCCATAACCGGCGGCGCAGAAAAAAGAGCAATCAGTACTCCAACCGACAATAACTTCACCATTACTTGTTTCCCCTTTTACTTGACATAACCAATGTGCTTTTTTGGATCAATTGCCAGTAGTCCGCTACCGCTCAAATAATCAAACCTGATTGACATACAAACTGTTTTATCGATGTTACGCATTCGCCCTAGAAATCATTTTATAAAGCAATTGATAGTTCATAGCGAATGCGTAACATCGACTTTATTATCAATTTTTAACTTTTGTAAGGACTTCGTCGACTTTACGTTTAAAACCGGCATTTGACAGATACAACACATACAAACCTGCCAGTGCAACAAATACATACAACAGCATACTATTTCTGCTTACTTGTTGACCGCCACCAGCCTTAAAGCCCATGTGTACATCCAATCTCTCACCTTGAGTGCGATTTTCAGTATCAGCCGGATCGGGTACCAAGGTAATATGAATCAGGTATTGTCCAGGCTCTGACACGCCATTTTTCAATTCCAGGTTAACCGACCCTTTTTTATGTTTTGCACTGGGTAGGAAAAATACACGCGTTCCTTCAGGTTCTTTGGTGACTTCAAACTCAACCAACATATTTCTATATTTCATATCCTGGTAATCAAAAACCAGTTGAGTTAGCGTGTTTAAACCAGGAAGTTTACCGCAAAATTCTTCCGCTGGATATGCACTAGGCTGATAAGCAGTGTAATGAATCCAGTGCGTTGGTTGTAATTCAAATTTACACTGATCCGTATCCGTTCCAGCTGCGCCACCATGCGCCCATAAGGTTGCTGAAAAAAACAATCCTAAAAGCCCCAGGAAACCCTTTCTTATTAGTTGTACTCTGTTCATAATACCTTCCAATTTTGATACATAGTTATTATTATATGATTTGTTAGTACTCTATATAACCTTTTTTTCATTAAAAACAAGCTGCATTTGCTACTTACCTACCCCATAGCAATGCCAACTCTAGCACACCACCTCACCTAAATAAAGGAATTGATAGGATACCTGTCTAAAACAGGCGATATATAAGCAAATAATAATGCACCCATTGCGCTATTGCTATCCTAGCGCCATTTTCGTAGACTTACGGTAATTTATTTTAAACGGAGCCAAAAAAACATGTCATCTTTGACTACCTCAAAAGCGTGGACAGCCTTACAAAGCCATTACGATCAAACCAAAAATAATTCTCTACGCGATGCTTTCAAAGCAGACATTAACCGGTTCAACAAGTTCTCAGTTAATTTTAACGAGATATTGTTTGATTATTCCAAGAACAGAATAACCGATCAAACATTACCTCTATTAATAGATCTTGCTAATCATGCCGGGCTTAACGAAAAAATTAATGCCCTGTTTTCCGGTGAAAAAATCAACACGACTGAACGTCGGGCTGTCCTGCACACCGCACTCCGTAATAAGAGCAATGTTCCTGTTTATGTCGATGGACAGGATGTTATGCCGGAAATTAATCAGGTTTTGACCAAAATGAGAATTTTCTGCTCCGCTGTTCGTTCCGGTGAATGGAAAGGCTATACAGGGAAAGCCATCACCGACATTGTTAACATAGGCATTGGCGGCTCCGGCTTAGGTCCTAAAATGGTTTCAACAGCACTTGCGCCTTATAGCTCGGCTTCATTAAAAGTGCATTATGTCTCCAACATCGATCAGGCCAATATTGTTGAAACATTAAAGTCCTTATCAGCAGAAACCACGCTTTTTATTATCGCTTCCAAAGTCTTTAATACCCAGGAAACCATGATGAATGCAAGCTCTGCAAAAAAATGGTTTCTTGATAGCGCAAAAGATCCACTCACTATTGCCAAGCACTTTGTGGCCATTTCAACGCATGCGGAAAATGTCGCCAACTTTGGCATTGATACCAACAACATGTTTGAATTTTGGGACTGGGTAGGCGGTCGCTATTCGCTTTGGTCATCAGTCGGTCTATCCATTGCCTTATATGTCGGGATGGATAATTTTGAAGAACTGTTGCAAGGTGCTTATGAAGCCGATTGTCACTTTCGCAATACGCCTTACGAACAAAACATACCGGTAATCATGGCCTTACTGGGAATTTGGTATAACAATTTTTTTAATGCTGAATCTCATGCC
>CAIMDR010000294.1 GCA_903839795.1 uncultured Methylococcaceae bacterium
CATCAATAAAATGCATCATGACCTTTAATTGTCTGATAGCCAGGCGAATGTTGGATTGTTCATATTATTGGAGCGGGATAGTGGCACAATTTACAGTAACGGGTGAAATTGATCCCTTTTTACATGTCAGTTTATTACGGGGCGAAAAGATTTATTGTGAATCTAATGCCATGGTGATGATGGAAAGTGCTTTAGAATTAAAGGGAAAAATGACGGGTGGTTTAGGTAGCGCCTTGATGCGTCGCTTTGCCAATGGTGAATCGTTTTTTCAGCAACATATTGAAGCTGTTCGAGGTGATGGTGATTGCTTGTTATCGCCTACTCTGCCGGGTGCCATACAAGTTTTAGACGTTGGCGCAACCAGTTACAGGATAACAGACGGGGCATTTGTGGCGGCTGAAAGCGGTGTTACGCTAAATGTGCGCACACAAAGTTTAGGGACGGCCATGTTTGGTCAAACCGGTGGTTTTTTTATCTGTGAAGCATCGGGGATTGGCAAGTTGGCGGTGTCTGGTTTTGGTTCCAGTTTTGTATTGGACGTGGAGCCAGGCAAAGACATTGTTATTGATAATGCCCATGTGGTCGCTTGGGATAGTGCGTTACATCATGAAATTTCCGTCGCTACGCAACAATCCAGTGGTTTTTTAGGACAGTTGGTCAATAGCGTAACCAGCGGCGAAGGTATGGTGCTTAAGTTTTCGGGTAAAGGCAAAGTTATCATCTGCTCGCGTAATCGTGAAAATTTTATTACCTGGTTACTTAAAGGTATGCCCAGTAATACATAAACCTAAAAACCTTATTTAGCCACAGATTTACACAGATAGGCACTGATAATATATGATGTTACGCACGACTGACAATTTACCAAAGGGTGATCAAGATAATTGATCTATAGTCTTTCAGAAATTAAATTTCCATTACATGAAGTTTGGAGTCCATACGGATAACATCCCTTAAAGGGATGGTATCCGTTAAGATCGAAATTATTTATCTGAAAATCTATAACGCGTTGTTTGTCTGTGGCTCAAATACGTTTATTAGGATAAATAACCGAGACAAAATGGAGTTGTCATGGGCGCGGCTAAAGCCGCTCCCAGCAAAATGTGGCTAATTTATTTTATAAAGCTGATAGTGCCAAACGTGCTGTTTGAATGGCATTTCTGACGGTATCAGGTGCGGTGCCGCCGATATGTTTACGCGCGGCAACCGAGCCTTCCAGCGTTAAAAATCCAAAGACATCTTCAGTTATCAAGGCTGAAAATTGTTGTAACTCAGGCAGTGATATATCTGATAAATCACGGTTACTTTCCAGTCCGGCACGCACTGCCAAGCCAACCACTTCGTGGGCATCACGAAAAGCCATGCCTTTACGAACCAGATAATCGGCAAGATCGGTTGCGGTGGCAAAGCCGCGTTTAGCGGAGTTGTACATGTTGGCTTTTTTGGCGCTAAGATGCGGCACCATATCGGCATAAGCCCGCAAGCAATTAATTAACGTATCAGCGGTATCAAACAGCGGTTCTTTATCTTCTTGATTGTCTTTGTTATACGCTAAAGGCTGGCTTTTCATCAGCATCAGTAACGACATTAAGTGTCCTGTTACGCGACCTGATTTTCCCCGAACCAGTTCAGGCACATCCGGATTTTTCTTTTGCGGCATAATGGAAGAGCCGGTGCAGAAGGCGTCGGGCATGTCGATAAAATCAAACTGGGCGCTGGACCACAAGATGAGCTCTTCTGAAAAACGCGATAAGTGCATCATGATGATACTGCCCACG
>CAIMDR010000295.1 GCA_903839795.1 uncultured Methylococcaceae bacterium
ACTATTATTAATTTACTATTTGAGCTTAATCTTGAAAATCGTACCACCTTGATTCTGGTAACGCATGATCAT
Organism: uncultured Methylococcaceae bacterium; assembly: GCA_903839795.1. GTDB lineage: Bacteria > Pseudomonadota > Gammaproteobacteria > Methylococcales > Methylomonadaceae > Methylobacter_C. The sequence goes on from CAIMDR010000295.1 coordinate 73, forward strand.
GCCTTGGCGGCTCGTTGCCAACGAACCATTCAATTGGATGCCGGGTGCATGGTATGAGTCGTTTTAATCTGGCGCTACGCTTGTTGTGGCGTGACAGCCGTAGCGGTGAACTGACGATATTGATACTGGCTTTAATTATTGCCGTAACTAGTTCAACGACCATTGCCCTGTTTTCAGACCGTTTGCAGCGCACCATGACCAACCAAACCGCTGAATTTTTGGCAGCTGATTTGGTGATATCCAGCCCGACCCCGGTGTCTTCCGAGTGGTTAGCCAAGGCCACACAACTCAATTTGGCGCAAGCACGAACGGCAGAGTTTTCCAGTGTGTTAATTGAACATGAGGAACTGTTACTGGCGGGCATTAAAGCCGTCAGTGCGGCTTACCCCTTGCGGGGCTTTTTAAAAACAACAACTGACGATTATTCGACCGAAACCATCACCCACAACGGCCCTGCACAGGGCACAGCCTGGCTTGAAAAACGTATTTTTTCAGCGCTTAAACTTAAAGTAGGCGACCCGTTAACCGTGGGTGAAAAACAACTGATCATCACGCATATCATTACCTATGAACCCGACAAAAAAGGTGATTTTTACAGTTTTTCTCCGCGCGTAATGATTAACGAGGCCGATTTACCAGCGACCGGAATCGTGCAGCCAGGCAGTCATGTCCATTATTTTTTCCAATTTAGTGGCGATGCCAAAGCATTAACTGAATTTAAGCAATGGCTTAAACCGCAATTAAACCCCTCGCAGCGCATCATGGATATTCATGAAGACCGTCCTGAACTAGGCTCGGCATTAAATCGGGCAGAACGTTATCTGGGGCTTTCCAGTACCCTGGTTATTTTAATTTCCGGTGTCGCCATTGCCATGGCGACCCGCCGTTATACCGAGCGACATTTTAATGCCACCGCCCTGTTGCGCTGTCTGGGCTGTAAACAAAATGAAATACTCTGGCTTTATAGTAGTCAGTTTGTGGTTTTGGGATTATTTGCGAGTGCCGTAGGTTGTCTGCTGGGCTGGTTTGCACAAGAAGCTTTATTCTATTTACTAAAAGACTTACTGCCGCAACACGTCGCCAGTCCCGGTTTATTGGCCGTTTTTTTTGGTTTTATCATCGGTATGGCCGTGTTATTGGGCTTTGCCTTGCCGCCACTCTTACGGCTTAAACAAGTGTCGCCGCTACGTGTTTTACGCCGGGAACTGGAACCGATGCCCAGTAGCGGGTGGCTGATCTATGGATTATCCATCGGTATTATGGGCCTGTTAATCTGGAAATATACGGATGATCTTAAAATGACGGCAAGTATTTTAGGCATTGGCCTGATGACTTTGTTGGCCTTAGGCTTGCTGGTATACGGCCTGTTGAATTTAGCCAGCCGTTTATTACCAGCGATGAGTCTGACCTGGCGTTTTGGCTTACAAGGCTTGTTAAGAAATAGCCGCGCCAGTGTCAGTCAAATTTTGGCTTTTAGCATTACCTTGGTCGCTATGGTGCTGAGTTTTACTGTGCGCACTGATTTAATCGATAATTGGCAAAAGCAACTGCCCGATAACGCGCCCAATCATTTTGCGCTTAATATTTTTCCCGACCAACAAGCGGCTTTTAAACAAGAACTGCAACAGCAACATATTAACGGCAGCCAGTTTTTTCCTGTGGTTAAAGGTCGTCTGGTAGAAATTAACAACACGCCTGTGCAACAAATTGTCAGTAAAGATACGCAAGGTGACAATGCGACACATAGAGAATTAAGCCTTACCTGGACACAAGAACTGCCTGAAGAGAATAAGCTGGTTGCCGGAAATTGGTGGACGACTCAACAGGCCGGTTTGGTGTCTGTTGAGCAGAAATTGGCCGATAGCTTGAAAATAAAGCTGGGCGATCATTTGCTGTTTACCGTTGGCAGCCAACAAATTAAGGCCACAGTTACCAGCATTCGTGCGCTTAGGTGGGATACCATGAAGCCTAATTTTTATATGATTTTTTCACCGGGTACACTGGACGCCTACCCCAGCACGTTTATCACCAGCTTTTATTTGCCTGAAACACAAAAAAACGTGTTAAATACACTGGTAAAAAAATATCCCGGCACCACTATTCTGGAAGTTGATTTGATTTTACAGCAATTTAAAACCATCCTGACGCAATTGACACAAGCCATTAACTACTTGCTTTACTTTGCCTTAATGGCGGGATTTACCGTGCTGTTTGCCGCTGTTTATGCTACCTTGGATAACCGGATTTATGAAGGCGCGTTAATGCGAACCTTGGGCGCGAATCGTTCTTTATTAAGAAAAACCCACATCATCGAATTTGCTACGCTTGGGTTGATTTCCGGCTTATTGGCGGTTGTTATTTCCGAGGCCATTATGTATGCTTTATATACGCAAGTGATGGCTATGGAGTACCATCCCAGCTTTTATTTGTGGGCTATAATACCTCTCACAGGAGCCTTATTCGTTGGTATGACCGGATGTTGGGGCGTCAGACAGGTGCTTAATAAATCCCCACTTCGCGTTTTAAGGGAGCTTTGAGTGTCGCAATATTCAGACTTCGTTCATTTTTACTTGATAGACTTTAACATTAATTTTCAAAGGTAATCTATATGAAAAAATTAACAATCAGTAGCGTTTTTATCGGCAGTATTTTGCTCTCGGGTTGCTACAGCTACGGAGGATGGCAGCCCACTGTCGATTCTTATAACGATCCTAATGCATATCGTATTAACCAAGATATGGCCGAATGCAAACAACTTGCCAGTGAATCCTCTGGTGGAACCACAAAAGAAACCGCTATAGGTGCGGGAACCGGTGCCTTACTTGGCGCGGCTGGAGGTGCGGTAGTTGGTGCATTTACCGGTAGTCCAGGTATGGGCGCAGCCATAGGAGCTGCAGCTGGCGGCCTTGGCGGCGGCGCATATAAAGGCCTAAGCTCTGAAGACAAGTTCAAAAGCTCTTATAATAGTTGCATGAGTGGTCGCGGACATAAAGTTCTCAGATAATTTGATTTGCGGTGGCAACACGCTCACCGTGCGTCCGATGCCGGTCGGGGTTTATAACCCCGACTGAAACGTTTGAAGACTTCAATAGCTTTAAAAACGTGAATGACGGGGTTGCAAACCCCGTCACGCTTCAGATTTCCTTAATGTCATTCGTGCTTTCCAACATGAAAATATCAGGCACGAAAAGATGTGCCCGACCTGAATATAATAATATTTGTTATTAACGTTTTTTCTGATATGATGACTATGTGTATCATTTAAAGGTGAAAAGGTAATGATTTGAGATTCTCAGTTGCTCATCCAATTCCATATCAAGGCAGTAAACGGCGCTTAGCAACAGCTATTCTTAGTCACATTCCTGCTAATCAATACACTCGTCTTATAGAGCCTTTCGCGGGTTCTGCGGCTATCACATTGGCGGCCGTGTCAGGGCACATGTTTTCATCTTACGTGATTGCTGATGCACTTCAGCCATTGGTCGAGTTATGGAATATGATTATTGCTGATCCTGCGCCGGTGGCTGATGAGTATAGTAATTTATGGCATCGTGAACGTGATAAGCCTATCGAGGCATATTACGAAATTCGTTCAGAGTTCAATATAGATCGTAGTCCAATCAAATTATTATATTTGCTGGTAAGATGCGTTAAAAATGCTGTTCGCTTTAATCCATCGGGTGAATTTAATCAATCGCCGGACAAGCGACGCAAAGGAACGCAGCCACGACTTATGAAAGACGAGTTGTTTGCCGCTCATCACGTTCTAGCAGGAAAAGCATATGCGGTGCATGGCGACTTTATGTCTTTGGTTATATCAGCCAAGGATGGAGATTTCTTTTATTTAGACCCTCCATATCAAGGGACAAGCGGTGGAAAAGATCAGCGTTATATTTCCGGTGTTACTCGTGAGCGTATGGTTGAGGCGCTTTCAATTCTTAATGAGAAGCGAATTCCATTTATTCTTAGTTATGATGGGGCTTGCGGAGATAAAAACTATGGTGATCCACTTCATAAAGACTTAGCGAGTCAGATTTTATTAGATGTTGGAAGATCAAGCCAGGCGACACTTAATGGTAGAGATGATGTTACGGTAGAATCACTTTATATATCACATCTTATTCCAGCCATACGTGATTCAAAGCGGAGTGTTTTTTCACTGGATGATTTTGCAAAACAAACATCGTTATTTTCATTTGCCTGAGAATTTCTTTTTGATTAATTGCTTTATTTCTTCGGTTACACTTATTTGGTTTTTAGTCGCTTGATATTTGATGCCCTCAAATTCATTTATTTCGTTGCCAGACCACACTATGTCTATTCGTCTTTGTTGCTGTGTGCAGATATGAGTATGGTTTATTGGTTCTGCCCAATAACATGACAGGCAAACATCAAAATCTTTATTTTGTAACCTGTTAGGGCAATGTTCACAGTCCCATGATTTTTTTCGATTACATGATCCGCATAGGATTTGATAGGGCTGAGCCTCCTCCCTTTGCGATTCTCCAGCTACTTCATAAGGCATGCGATGGTCTACCTGTAAATTATGCGTTGCTTCACAAATGTTGCATTTGTGACCACCGGCATGAATAAGTGCTTCCCTTTCTTTTTTAGGCAGAAGTCGTCGCCCATTTTTCCCCGCTTCTAGCTCCCATTCATGAAATGCGTATGCTGCAATTGTGCGGCCATTGGTATGTTTTACTTTAGTAGTTTTTAATCGAAACCCTAAGTCTCTGACGTCTTGTGCGGCACGCGGCGGGTGTTCATATCCAGCCAGTTGTAGCTCTTCTGTCGTTACAGCGCCATTTTCAACTATCTTATCTAAAACCAATCTCGCTCTTTTATTTGTTATCAACGCGATTCTGTCAAGAAGTTTTTTCGGGAGTATTGGTGCGTTAGGCATTGAATAATTCTTTTGCTGAAACGCTCAATGCGTTTGCTATTTTGTGAATATTTAGAAGACTTATATTTCTTTCTCCCCGTTCAACGCCACCAATATATGTTCTGTCAAGTCCTGAGACAAGTGCAAGCGACTCCTGTGAAAGTCCTTTTGCCTTTCGAAGTTCTCGCACTTTTTCACCAAAGCGTTTTTGTAGTTGCTCTTCATATTCAATAGTCATTGGGTATGATTAAATCATTATTGATGACAATGAGTCCACGGACTTTAAGTATCTTTTAATAAAACTTTCCATGCCGGGCGGGGTTTGTAATCCCGATCGAAACGTTTGAAGACTTCCATAGCTTTAAAAACGTGAGTAACGCGCGGTTGCAAACCTCGTCACGCTTTAGAACAACGAGTATAAATAATTAAAAATAGCTTTAAACGAACTGTCGATAGGCTTAACTTAAATGGGTTCATGTTCCATCAAGAAAAGCGCGTAGGGTGTATAAGTCATGTGGGTAACCGCTTTATCTTTGCCCAACATTTTCAACGGATAAAAGTATAATATTGATATATTGCTCAGCACCATTAACATATTCCGTTGTTGAAATGTCGGGCGCGAAAAGATGTGCTCGCCCCGACTCTACTTACCGTGCCCAGTTGTGAAGTCTGTTTAACTCTATGAATTGTATTGATTATTTTAAGGTAGCAGTATTAGAGTCTGACATCATTGATTAGTCATGAAAAAAATAGTTACTAAACATTCCGTGAAGGGAAAGTTA
>CAIMDR010000296.1 GCA_903839795.1 uncultured Methylococcaceae bacterium
AAAGGTTTGGGTAAAGAAGTGGCCTTGATTACCGATGGTCGTTTTTCCGGCGGCACCCATGGCTTTGTGGTCGGACACATCACTCCGGAAGCCTACGTCGGTGGCCCGTTAGCGATCATTGAAAACGGCGACACCATCATTATCGATGCAGAAACCAACGAACTGAAACTGGTTATCGATGAACATGAAATAGCCAAACGCCTTGAATCATGGACGCAACCCGCACCGCGTTATACCCGTGGCGTATTGGCAAAATATGCCAAACTGGTAAGTTCTGCGTCGTTGGGGGCGGTGACTGATAATTTAGATTGAGCATAAACAAAATAAACAGTACGATTTCTATACAGACAGCATAATAAAACTCGTATGTAGCGGTAATGGAACAAAACCAGTTCTATTTCACTCCATACGAACACACTTTTATATAAATCTTAAGAGGTTGATTTATGAGTTCTGAAGAACAGTATTTATCTAAACCAATTCAAAATGTTCGTATAGCAGAGGAATCAGTGCTGCGAAAAGACCTTGGCTTAGGTTCAATTCAACAGACGATCAGAGACCATTTGAAGGCGATGGCATCAGCCAAAGAACACTGGAAGCCGGTCGAATCGGAGCGTATCAAAAACCTTGGCGCAGGTTCAATTCAACAGACGATCAGAGACCATTTGGAGGCAATGGAATCAGCCCAAGTCCGCTGGAAGTCGATCGAATCAGAGCAGCTTAAAGACCTTGGCGCAAGTTCAATTCAACAAACGATCAGAAACCACTTGAAGGCAATGGAATCAGCCCAAGTGCGCTGGAAGTCGATCGAGTCAGAGCAGCTTAAAGACCTTGGCGCAAGTTCAATTCAACAGACGATCAGAGACCATTGGAAGACAACGGAATTAGACCAAAAACGCTGGAAATCAGTCGAATCAGAGCATCTCAAAAACCCTCGAGCAGTCCAAGAACACTTAAAAAAAATGGAGCTTGATCGAATTAAGCGATTGGCAAACGATCAAACGCCTAAATGCAGCATTAAAATGCAAGAGTTATCTCAAGCTGTTGGTAGTGTTAGGGCGTGTTTGGAAGACGGTTTTGCCAGCTTAAATCTAAATCCTGATACGTCTTTAGCATCGTTATTAAAAAATACTAATTATGCTGCGTCTAGTTCAGAAGCACTGAATAAAGATTGGCAAAAAGTAGGGCATAATTTGTGGCGAAGCTGGGCAGCTATTAAAGATGAAGATAAACATGAGTGAGAATTACGAGAAACCTCAGAGAGAAACTGAGTTAAAGGAAGTCTTGGAACAACTTCCTGAGCAGGCAATTGAAGAAATGCTTGCAGAAATTGTTGCAGAAAGGATTCAGGAAGAAAGAGCAACTCTAGCTATTTATCAGCAATTTTCCGGCCCAATTCCTCCTCCACAAGTTTTAAGCGGTTACGATCAAGTACAAGCAGGGTTCGCCGAACGGATTATGGCGATGGCGGAAAATGAACAAACACATCGCCATAGTTTGGAAACACAGGCTCTAACATCGTCAATTACAATTCAAAAACGTGGGCAGTTATTTGCCTTGCTACTTTCTTTACTGATTTTGTCAATTAGCGGTTTCCTTATTTATGACGGAAAAGAACTGGCGGGTTCAGCAATAGCAGGCGCATCACTAACTGGATTGGCTTATATTTTTATCACTGGGCGAAAAACCAAACATTCCGAAAAAGAAATTGATTAAGCCAAGTGTGCGCTAAGCGCAACTTCTAAGCCATGTAGCTCATAGGATGCGCTGACGTTAGGAAGCGCATGGATTGCCGTTACCTGATGGGCTTCCTTACGTCAGCCCATCCTACGCGTCAATTCTAATTATTTGTCAATTTGCTTTATGATGCGCATTTGCGTTCACGATTGATATGATTCATATTATTTACCACATCCGACATTATTAATTGAAGGATTCAACTAATAAATGACTGACTATCGCCGCGCTTATGCATCCGGAGCAACTTGGTTCCTGAAGCGTGACGGGGTTTGCAACCCCGTTACTCACGTTTTGAAAGCTATTGAAGCCTTCAAACGTTTCAGGCCAAAAAGGAGAGATGTATTATACCAGCGATCACTATCAAACTTTTATGGAGATCAACGAATGACTAAGGTATTAACGGCTGAATTACCTGACCAGTTTCTAAGTTTTTTCCCAACCCCTATTGCTGATTGTTTTTTCATCGATGGTGATAACGTTAAAGATAAGGAAACATTTTTAAATGAATTTTCTGAAAAACTTAAATTTCCTGAATACTTTGGTTTCAATTGGGATGCATTTTCTGATTCTGTAACAGATCTTTCATGGCTCAATTCAGAAAATGGTTTTCTGATTATATATAAAAACTCTCATAATTTCAGAAGCAATAGACCCAATGAATGGAGAATTGCGAATGAAATATTATTAGAGGCGATGGATTACTGGAAAGAACAAGGAAAGCCTATGATCATAATTTTATTATGACTAAACAGGGTGCGTTTAAACCTGAAGCCAGGCAGGGTAAGCAATGCGCACCATGACTAACCTACGCACCTATTTTAGTAAAAATAGCCATTCATAAACAGCTATGTCAAAACTAAGCAAGATCACTATTAAAGGTTATAAATCTATTCAAAACCTGGAAAACTTTGAATTGAATAATCTTAATATTTTGTTAGGTGCAAATGGTGCAGGGAAAAGTAATTTTATTTCGGTGTTTAAATTGCTTGCGGATATGTACGAGCAAATCCTACAGCTATATGTTCAAAAAAATGGCGGCGCAAATGCGTTACTGCATTATGGGCGTAAGAAAACCCAAAAAATGAGTATGGGTTTTTATTTTCAAGATAATGGCTATGAATTTTCCTTAATTCCAACAAAGGACAACCGACTCATTTTTGAAAAAGAGGTGCTTTGTTTTACGGGTGATTACACCAATCATTTTGGGATAGGAATATTCCCCTCGTCAACCATTATCGAATCCGCTCATAGTGAAGCGATACTTAAAGATTCCAAACATAAATATACAGAATATATCAAACCTGCCATTAAAAGCTGGCGGGTCTACCATTTTCATGACACTAGCGATACAGCATTAGTTAAACAAACGCACTCTGCTACTGATAATTTAAGGCTAAAAACAGATGCAGCTAATCTAGCGGCATTTTTACTTCGTTTAAAAATTAAATTCCCTAAGAATTACGAACAAATAGTTAAAACAATTCAATTAGTCGCACCTTTCTTTGCTGATTTTGTACACAGAAACGATGAGGAGACTATTCACCTTGAATGGTTTGAAAAAGGTAATTTAGATACGCCTTTTAAAGCACACGTTTTATCCGATGGCACATTACGATTTATTTGTTTAGCAACTTTATTGTTACAGCCATTTGAGTTAATGAATGACACAATATTGATTGATGAACCTGAATTAGGTCTACACCCTTACGCATTAGCAGTATTAGCCGATTTAATAAAACGTGCAGCAGAGCAAAAACAACTAATTATATCCACTCAATCAGCTGAATTAATCAATCATTTTTCAGCGAATGATATTATTGTGGTTGATAGAGTTAATGATGCATCAACTTTTAAACGGCTCGATGAAGAGCTATTAAAAGACTGGCTGGAAGATTACACACTCAGTGATTTATGGAAACAGAATATCATCGGCGGGAGACCCTCACGATGATTCGTGGTTATGTTATTTGCGAAGGACAAACTGAAGAAACTTTTATTCGTGATGTTATTGCACCTGTTTTGGCTCATCAACAAATTTATTTAACAGCCCGATTAATTCCAACATCAAAAAACAATAAGGGCGGTGCATTAACCTATGATCGTGTAAGGCGATTTGTTATTAATTCACTTAAAGAAGAAAATGTTTTTATCACAACGTTTTTTGATTTGTACGCATTAGATAATAACTTTCCTGGTTTCTCAGAAAGCCAAAAACAGTCCGATGTTTATAAAAAAGTTACTGATCTTGAACAGGCTTTTAAAAAGAATGTTGTTAAGGATAACTTATCATTTACAAGCCGTTTTTTACCTTACATTCAACCTTATGAATTTGAAGGTTTACTGTTTTCTGATATTGCCAAATTAACTGAAATTGAAACAACGTGGGCTAAGACAGCCAAAGAATTACAATCTATTCGTGATGACGCCAAGACGCGCGAACATATTAACGATGGTTATGAAACCAAACCTTCAGCACGCTTGAAAAAGCTTTTAAAAAACCCTAATTATCGTAAAACATTGCATGGTACATTAGCTATTCAAGCAATAGGCATTGATAAATTATTAGCTGAATGCCCACATTTTTCTGAGTGGTATAACCAGTTAATTGAATTAAAAAATTAATCCAGATTAATTTAATGGTTAGATGTCGTCCGCTATCGTACTTTTACTGGTTCCCAAGCTCCTGCTTCGTGAGACAGTAAGTTAGAGCTTCCAGTACCGAATCCCCAAGCTGGAGCTTGGAAATCAGCAAAAAGAGAAAATCATGATCACCGCATTTAAAACTGAACAATTAGGGATTGGTTTTGATTTTGACATTACAGTTGAAGCCAATAAAAAAATTTACTGCTTCATCGGTAAAAACGGTATTGGCAAAACACAGCTTTTGGAAGGAATGGTAAAATCATTGATTTTTACGCACTCCATGTTTGGGCAACCCAATGAAAAATGTAAATATGCAAATTTATTTGCTCAAAAAACCATCCGGGACAAATTAAAAACAAACACTTTAAAGCTGCCGCTAGATATCGAACTTAACGGGTTTAAAATCAAAGATAAAAATACCCATAAATGGGGCTTTACAGATTTTGAACAAATTGGTGGACTCCAAAGTAGTTTGTTTGTATGTGATAAACCGATTGTTTTTATAGGCGCAAAAAATCGCGGCTTTGCTAAAAACATTGATAGCAATAACATCAAAATTCTCTCTGATAGCCAAAATCGCTTTGTCGACAGTTTTGAACGGACGCTACGTTATATCAATGGAGAAGGCCTGGAGCACCAGGAAATTGCTGACTGGTTTGCATCACGCCTGATAATCAACCCCAGTTTTGTTGCA
>CAIMDR010000297.1 GCA_903839795.1 uncultured Methylococcaceae bacterium
CATACTGGTCACCTTAAATTGCTAATTGGCGACCATTTTATTCACTTTTCACTATTTAATGTAACATATTGTTATTAAAGCATATTAAAAAATGGCGAACAACAGCCCTTTTTGTTAAAAGACTTTTGAGTTACTACTTAAGCGCCACATCAACAAAGCCAATGGGCAGATACGAATCACCATAAAATACAAAAAAATCGGCATCCAGCAAGGGCAACGCCTTTTTTAAAGCACCGCCCGTACCCAATAAACGCTCGCCGTCATAAGAATAATCAACCCTAAGTCCAAAACGCTGGCCATCCCCAATCAGCTCTTCAATCTGTTCACCAAGATAACCGAGACACAGTACAACCTGCCGCACCCCTTGGCTGTGCAAATAGTCCAGTTGCCATTCAATAAAAGCGCGTCCAGCAACGTCAACCAAAGCTTTCGGAATAGTCTCGGTAACCGGTCGCAGACGTGTAGCCAGACCACCCGCTAAAATTGCAACCGGCAACATTAAGACGACAAGACTATTTTGGTACCCTCAAAATCAAAGCGGAACCTGACTTCTTCCAGTCCTGCTTTAGTCATGGCATGCCTTAACTTATTGCGATCCTTCGCCATAAACATCAAGAACCCGCCACCACCGGCACCCACTAATTTGCCACCCACCGCGCCATTAGCCATAGCCAGCTCATACCAGTCATCAATTCGGGGATTACTCATGCCGCTGGAGCGTTGCTTTTTATGCAGCCAATGTTCATGCATCAGCGCACCAAAGGCAGCCGTATCACACTGTTCAAGTGCCTGCATACTTTGGTAACCCAACTCCTTCACATAATTCAGGTTTTTAAGCATGTCATCATCGTTATCCAGCGATCGTACATTCTGATCCTTTAAGATGCTCCCTGCACTCCGGGAATAACCCGTAAAAAACAACAGCAAGTTATCTTCCAAATCAAAAAAAGTATCCATGCTTAAGTTCAGTGGCATTGCCGTTACCCGGTCATCTTTATGAAAAGTAAAACAAGTCACCCCACCAATAGCCGCTGCATATTGATCCTGCTTGCCGATAGGCTCACCTAAACGATCAATTTCAATATGACAAGCCAGTTCTGCCAACTCCTCTTGATGCAGATGTCGTCTGCGATGCGCATAAAGCGCCTTTAACAACGCCGTCGTAAAACTACCGGAAGAACCCAGACCCGTGCCTGCGGGGATATCTGCCAAGGTCGTTATTTCAACCTGTGGCGTTTTAAAATCGAGCATGTGTAACGCTTCACGAATAATCGGGTGCTTAACATCAGCAATCTGCTCAACATGTTCCAACTGCGAATACTTAAGGTAAATACCCGGTGTAAACGGACGCATCACATTCACATACACGTACTTATCAATCGCTGCCGCCAGCAAAAAGCCTTCATGCTCACGGTAATAAGAAGGCAAGTCAGTACCGCCACCGCCCAAGGTAATGCGTAAAGGACTACGCGCAATGATCATAACCAGACTCCTTATAAATGTGTTCAATAATTTTTAATGCCGCATAAGCATCACCCAACCCGGCTTCCGGAATGCGATTTAAGCGGATATCGTCATAAAACTCAGCCATCTCAACATCCCACGAATTATCGCCCATAGGGTATTCCCAAGCCGTCGTTTCCGGCGGTCCCATTTCTGGCAGCATTTTATACCAGGTCAGTTTCTCAAGGCCGTAACTGCCCCCCAAGCCTGACAAATCCAGTTTTCCATCCCGACCATAAATCTCCATCGAAAACAGATTCTTCCACTCCGTACAAGACGCATGTAAAAAA
>CAIMDR010000298.1 GCA_903839795.1 uncultured Methylococcaceae bacterium
GACCCGACGCTCGCTGCCCACCCTCGATGGCATGCACGAGGCGCTCGCCATGCTCGGCGATCCACAGACGGCCTTACCTGACCCATTAAAAAAACAGGCGAGACATTGCCTTATAAAAGATAAAAAATTGCTGATTTATACAGATTCGGCTGCCTGGGCATCACAACTTCGTTTTTATAAAAGCGTAATTCTTGCCGCGATTACGCCGTTAACAAAAACGCCCGTTGAAATAATGCAAGTGAAGATTATTATGGATCAAGCGGGAGGGATTTTGGGGGCTAAAAGGAAGGCAAAAATACCTTCAGTAGAGCAAATAGAAGTTATCCGAAGCCATAGCCTGACTGTTTCGGATGATCAACTGAGACTGGCATTGCTAAAATTAAGCACAACACTGGAAAGACTGTCTGGCAAGACTTAAGGTGATTTTCTGCAAAGAACATACCGAAGTCACGGGGCTTTTTATTTATTTCCTGAGCTGTCAAAATAGTTACGTATCCGCTAAGCCCCTATTTTTCAGCCTTATCAATCACTGCTCCAAACACGACTAACTTCCTCTGTCCGGGCAACTGTTGGAAACAAACAAAAATCCTGCGCTATTCGGGTATATTCACTCTTGGATATCGCCTAACATCAACGTAAAAAAACACTATTCAGCGGGCCTAACCGTTTCTGCAGAGCGCATAAAAGAAATCGGCGCGTCTTCTTCATCTGTAAAAGTAACCATTTCCCAAGCATCTTTGTCAGCCAATAAAGTACGAAGTAATTTATTGTTCAAGCCGTGCCCTGATTTATAGCCGGTAAATTCACCAATCAAGCTATGTCCCAACAAATACAAATCGCCAATCGCATCAAGAATTTTATGCTTAACAAATTCATCGGCACAGCGCAAACCATCTTCATTGAGAATTTTATCATCATCAACAACAATAGCATTATCAAGACTTCCGCCCAGTGCTAAATTGTTTTCTCTCAACATATCAATATCTTTCATAAAACCAAAGGTTCTGGCTCGACTGACTTCTTTAACAAAAGTCGTTGAAGAAAAATCCATGGTGTGTGTTTTTACATGCTCTTCAAAAGCGGGATGTTCAAAATCTATCGTAAAAGTCACTTTAAAGCCAGCAAATGGATCAAATGACGCCCATTTATCACCCTCTTCGACTCTAATGCTACGCTTGATTCGAATATACTGCTTTGGACAGTCTTGTTCCTCTACTCCTGCCGATTGAAGCAAAAACACAAAGGGTCCAGCACTACCGTCCATGATGGGTACTTCAGCAGCACTCACGTCAATAAGAGCGTTGTCTATCCCTAACCCGGCAAAAGCTGAGAGCAAATGCTCTATGGTTGATATTTTTACATCGCCGGCAACCAATGTAGTCGACAAAACTGTTTCGCCAACATTTCCAGGTGTTGCCTGAATGGTAACGGGTTCATCCAAATCCACCCGGCGAAATCTGATCCCCGTATTGGGTTCAGCAGGGCGTAATGTTAAATGGACTTTATCGCCAGTATGTAGACCTACGCCTGTAGCTCTTATGGTGTTTTTTAAGGTTCGCTGTTTAATCATAAAATAAATAACGCCGAATGAAGGGGGCAAAAATAGCTCATTGTATCACGATATATACCCAAAAAAGAGTGTGAATCGATATTACTTTTAGTGAGCACATCGTTATAAGATTATTTTCAGCTCAAAATAAATAGCTGCCATTATTAGTTACATGAATTAATCTGCAATCCATTTAACACGCGACAGACCTGACAGGCTTTATAAACCTGCCAAGTCTAACATCGCTATTTTCCTCCCTACTAAAGTCAATATCCCATTAATAAGTCATTACAGGTAATTTGATGTAGCTAAACCGAGCTAATTAATGCTAGTCTAGGCATTATATTTTAGTGATTGTGGACATGTTAAAAAAAATTTTTCAACAAAAAACCTCAGAACAATTACCCGATTACTCAGGGCTTCTGAAAAAACAATATAACCATCAAGTATCTCAAAATCATATCCAACACGACAACGCACAACTATCCGCTTTACGGCATTTACAAACGCTTCTTGATTATGTAGGGGCCTATTCCCGTTATCATCAACAATCCGTCGCCTATAAACTCCTGTCATCGCCTCCGGAAAAATGTCAAAGTGTTTATCTATTTGGCGATGTAGGTCGCGGCAAATCGATGTTAATGGCGCTATTTTATGACGCGTGTCCTATTGAGCAAAAAAAACGCGTGCATTTTAATCTATTTATGTTGGAGGTTCACGCCTTTACCCACGAATGGCGACAACATAATGATACCGATGCCATTATTGCCTTGGCAAAAAAAATCAGAGCAAGCACTTCACTTCTTTGCCTTGATGAGTTTCATGTGACCGATATAGCAGATGCCATGATTCTGGAAAGGTTGTTTAGCAAACTCTTTCAGCTAGGATTATTGGTTGTTATAACCTCTAACCGACATCCGGATGATTTATATCAGGGCGGCCTGCAACGGGATCAATTTTTGATCTTTACCCAGCTCTTGCAAAAAGAATCCAAGGTTATTGAGCTGGTTGCAAAAGAAGATTATCGCTTGATGCACCTGCATGCACTTGAAGCGACCTATTATTTTCCATTAGATGCCCATGCGAATGAATTTGTACAACAATGTTATAACGAGTTTACTAATTTTGCCGCACTACAAACCGGCTTTTTACAAGTATTAGGCAGAAAGGTTACTTTATCCTCCGTGCAGGGCGACATTGCGCTCACTTCTTTTAAAGAGCTCTGCATGCAACCGTTGGGTTCGGCGGATTATACCGAAATTGCCCGTGAATTTAGCACCTTGATTATAGCTGACATTCCGAAATTATCAGCCGATAAACGTAACGAGGCCAAGCGCTTTATGACCTTGATTGATGCGCTTTACGAACACAAAGTCAAACTGATATGCACCGCTGAAGTCTCGGCACAAGAACTTTATACTCAAGGTGACGGGGTATTTGAGTTTAAACGTACGGTATCAAGATTAATTGAAATGCAATCAGAAGCTTATTTACGCAGTAAACACATCGGTCACTGAATGTGCTTTTTTATTCACCACGAAGGCACGAAGAGCACGAAGAAAAGAAAAACAAGCTAATTATTCAAGCCCCCAATACCATTAAGTTAAGTAGTCAACTGGAGTAAAATCACTTTAGGAATGCGCATGAAATAACTTAGGCATCTGGCTCCCTCTCCCACTGGGAGAGGGCTGGGGTGAGGGAATATAAATGGTCAAGTATTTCATGCACGTTCCTTAGTTGTTGTGCAGGCAATAGCTGAAGCGATGTAATTATTCAGTCCCCCTCTTTAACAAAGAGGGATTAGGGGAGATTTTATTAGATAAATCCCCCTCAGTCCCCCTTTTTCAA
>CAIMDR010000299.1 GCA_903839795.1 uncultured Methylococcaceae bacterium
ATACCATCCCTTTAAGGGATGTTATCCGTATGGACTCCAAACTTCATGTAATGGAAATTTAATTTCTGAAAGACTATATCTACACAAACATATAGTCGTCATTCCGGCAGTAAGAGCGACGCGAGGGTTGGCCGGAATCTAGGGCGCAGGAATGTGAAAAATTAGATTAAAAGTAGCTTCATATAGCTAAAAGTTGGTTTGCGTAATTCAATATTACCATCCATGGCATCTGGATCCAGGTAATCCCTGCCGAGATGACTAGTTGTGTAGATATCTATGTTTGTGAATACTTACGATAACGGATAGGATTGATGATATGAATGCCCATTTTTTAACCGAGATTGAAATAAAACAGTTTAAATGTTTTACCGGTTTTAAAGCCTCAGGTTTTAAACGCGTTAATTTGATCGGCGGGAAAAATAATATTGGTAAGACGGCATTTATTGAGGCTTGTTATATTAATGTTTGTTCTAGCAATGTAAATGCCATGATAACGGCTATTCATGCTGTTAAATATGCGCGTGAAAATTTAAACTTTATTAACAAGGCTATCGACCACCTAAAATTATTAGACGCTACAAGAAATTATGCTGCTGAATCAAATTTAAGTAATATAGAATTTTCTATCCTGGAAAAGGATGCTATAAAAGAATATCAGTTTAATATTAATGATGAATTAAAAGTCATTAATGGAAATGATCTAAGTATCATTTTTTTTGAATCAGTTGGTAATATTCTATTTATAGATAACTTTGGCTGGGGTGATTTTGATTTAATTAAAGCTTATCAAGCCATTCAGAAACAAGATCAAGAAACAGAATTAAATAGTTTTATCAGTGAATTTGATGACAACATTGAAAGCTTTAAAGTCATAGGTGACAAGCCGCAATGCAAAACCAATGGCGAATACCGTAATATAGTCGAATTCGGCGACGGCTTAAGACATTATATTTCTATTATTTGTGCGCTCTATGCCGGTGAAAACGGTTATTTATTTATCGATGAAATAGATAACGGCATACACTATACCCAGTTAGATAGTTTGTGGGAGCTTATTTTAACGCTTTCCAAGAAAACCAATTGCCAAGTATTTGCGATTACACATTCCAAAGAAATGCTTGAGTCATTTGCAAGAGTTGCCAAAAAATTGGAAGATCAAGATATTAGCTATACTCTCTTGGTTAAAAACAAGCAGCAGGAAATAAAAACCATTGCTATGAATTATGAAGTGCTTTTGAATAGCTTGACCCAAGAGCATGAGGTCAGGGGATGGTAAAAGTAGCTATTTTGCACGAAGGCAGTTGTAATGATAAGACTGCGGATAAGAAATTGATAAGAAGCTTAATCGAAAAACTTGGGCTTCCTGAAAGTTCAATTGTTTATTATGCCTTTGGTTCAAAGACTGAATTCTTTAAAATAACAAATCCAAATTATATAGAAATTAAAGGGTATGTAGAGGCTGATGAAATTGACAAAATATTATTTATTGTCGATGCTGATCATGAAAAAGATGATGCAAAATACAAAGGCTATGAAAACACCGAAAAGGAACTGAAAAACATTATCGATGAATTAGGTTTTAATGACATTGCCCGTTTTTACATAGTCTGCGACCCTGTTACTAAAACGGGTTATTTGGAATC
>CAIMDR010000300.1 GCA_903839795.1 uncultured Methylococcaceae bacterium
TACCATCCCTTTAAGGGATGTTATCCGTATGGACTCCAAACTTCATGTAATGGAAATTTAATTTCTGAAAGACTATATTTACATGATGAATGGTTATAAATAATTGGTCTAGTAATATCAAAAATCAACACACTCTCGGAGGGGCTTGGAATGAGTGGCGGTTTTTATTAGTAGCCCCGTGTATCCAACTGCAATCCATTTAACGACTCAGGGAGTCGGGTAATACCGGATTCAATCCGGCCATCTTGATGCAGTTTTATCAAGCGATAACCGGGAGCGGCGGTATCCAGGCTGAAGCTTTCACTTTTCGGTGTAAATTGAAAGCAGGTTGACGGTGTTCCAAAAATGCGCAGCGCCCCGATTGTTATATCCATGGCTTGATGAATATGTCCGGAAGTGACTGCTTTTGCTTGCGGATATTTTTCCAGTACCATCAAAAATTCCTCGCTGTTTTCAATAATCATGGTGTCCAGCCAGACACTTTTGGTTTCCAGACAATTATGATGCACTGCGATCAGCCCGTGATGATTCGGGTTGCTGGTCAGGCAATCTTCCAAAAACAGCAATTCCTGTTTTGATAAACGACCACCGGTAGCGCCAGGTATCTGACTATTAAGACAAATCAATTGCCAGTTTTCCAATAGAACCTGTTTTTGGCAATTTACCTGAGGGCTATTAAAAACTTGCTGCATGAGTTCATAATCATCATGATTACCGGGAAGGCAGATACAGGGAGTGTTAGTGGCTTCAAGTTTTTGCAAGATACGTTGATAGCTTGCGGGGCAGGGATTTTGAGCCAGGTCGCCGGTAACCAGAATTAAATCAAAATGATGATGTTCAGAAAAAGCCAGCTCAAGAATGGCATGAAAATAATGCTCGGTATTGATACCCAGAAAGGTTTCATCCAAACCAGGCAGAATGTGCAGGTCTGTTATTTGTAATAGCGATAGGGCGGTCATGATTGCGGTTATTCAATAGTCTTAACAAAAATTTTGGAGTTTCTTTGTGGATTGTACAGTGCCTTGAGTGGGTCGGGAAGGCTGTTAATATCTGACGCTAAAAAGCCGCGCTCAATAAACCAATGCATGGTTTGGGTTGATAACACAAATAATTTTTTAAGAGCGAGCTGTCCGGCCTTTTGATAGACATAATTAAGCAGTCGATTACCGCGTGCCGATCCTTGGTAATCAGGATGGACGGCAAGGCAGGCAATCGCACCGAATTGGCCTTGTTCATTGGGATGCAGAGCGGTACAGCCGATGATCAAGCCGTCCCGTTCGATAATAATATAATCCGCTATTTCCATTTCAATTTTTTCCCGGGAACGTTTTGCTAAAATACCTTGTTGTTCCAAGGGCTTAATCAATTCCAGAATGCCGCCTATATCGTTAAGTGTGGCTGGACGTAATTCTTCAAAAGGGGTGGAGCTAACCAGCGTGCCGATACCGTCACGGCTAAATAATTCAAGTAACAACGCGCCATTAATGGTTCGATTAATCAAATGCACTCGCTCTATTCCGGAACGGCAGCTTTGAATGGCCGCTTTAAGTGGCAGGCTAATCGTGTCGGCAATATCAGGGTGCTGTTGCAGAAACGTATCCGCTTCATCCGTGGTCATTTGCCGAATTTGTTCGCCGTTATCCGGATTGCTACACGTTTGCTCCGTTAACAGGATTAATTTTTCCGCTTTTAATGCAATTGAAACCGCTGTGGCAACCTGTTCAGCCGACAAATTAAAAATTTCTCCGCTGGGCGAATAACCAATCGGTGAGATCAGCACGATATTATTTTGGTCGAGTTGTTGATGAATTGCTGCACTGTCAATACGACGAACTTCGCCGGTATGGCAGTAATCAATTCCGTTTATAACACCGATGGGTTTGGCCGTGACAAAATTGCCGGAAGCCACTTTAAGCCCGCTTCCCGCCATCGGGGAATTTGCCAGCCCCATGGACAACAACGCTTCAATTTCTACACGCACCAATCCAGCCGCTTCTTTAACGCATTGCAGCGCCAGATCATCGGTAATCCGCAAGTGCTGATGAAACAGGGCAGGGGCGTTGAGCTTGGACAGCCGCTGATCTATCTGCGGGCGTATCCCATGAACCAAAACCAGACGAATCCCCAAACTGCTAAGCAAAGCAAAATCGTGAACATGATGATCAAAATCATCAGCCAACACCGCCTCGCCACCAAATGAAATGACAAAAGTTTTATTGCGATGCGCGTGGATGTAGGGCGATGAGTCTCTAAACCAGCTGACGAAAGAGTTTTGTGTGTTCATGTTTATTTGCTTAGTGTGTGATGAATTTACCAACATCTGTAGGGCTTACCCTGCGCGCCAAAATGGTTTAAAGCCGAACTACTCACCGAATTCGTTGGTGTTATCGAAAGAGATGTTTTCGCCCCACAGCTCAGGATACCATCCGCTTCGTACCAGCCGGTGAAAACTTGAATACGGCCAATCTACGACCTTGGATACTAATCCATGTTTAACCGGATTCCAATGGATATAATCCATGTGTCGATTAAAATCATCTTCATCATGAATCAAATGATCCCAAAAGCGATGTTGCCAAAGCGTACCTTGCTGTCGCTTGCGTCGTCTTGCATTTAGCCATTCCGGGCGATTCAGCCGCGCCCCGCAACGTTGCGTAACGATCCGTTTAATCATACTCCAGCGCGAAGAAAAATCGGTATCATCTGGCGGCAGACGCCAGATACAATGCAAATGATCGGGCAATTGCACCCAGGCTACAATTTCAAAAGGCTTGGTTTGTCGGGTTAATTGAATCCCCTCGCGCAACGCCGCACGAACATCGTCATCAATAAGAAAGCGCTGTCTTCGGAGCGTAATTACCGTAAAAAAATACATTCCACCCGGCAAATAAATACGCCGATAATTCGACATAACAACATCCCTAGGGCGTGCCGCGCGCGCCAATTGGTTAAGGTTTAGTGAAGATGTTATCCCTCGCTTAGAAGGCGCGCGCGGCACGCCCTACGGGACTCCATTTTCTCTTGTGCTTGAGGATAAAGGAAATATTTCATAAATAATGCTGTTTCAGCTCATGCATGAATTGGTCACCATCAAGGCTCTTCTGACTTTGGCGTGAAGGA
>CAIMDR010000301.1 GCA_903839795.1 uncultured Methylococcaceae bacterium
GGCTGTTTTGGCTGGCGCAACCACTAAAAACGAGGGCGCACAACCCCGCGAACAGCTTGATTAACTTGTTTTTCAATGGAAAATCTCCAGTTTAACGGTATTTAAAAAACCCTTGAAGCGTTTCAATTTCAAGGCGAATCGGTTTGTATGCCTGTATTCTGCACTATTAATAACCCGCTGAGTAGCCTTATTTAGGCTAAAAATCCGTCAGCCTGATAACAGCCAGTTTTTTATCCACGACTATTGCACCGCAAACGCCCTCCCCCAACTCAATATCCAGAACGTGCCACGCAGAAGCGTCACCACACAAATCAGGAACCCTTAAAAACTCTGAGGGATTTTCAGGATTAACAACACACTGATTTAATCCTAAAGTAATACCGTGTCCGGTGGCTTTTACAAAGGCTTCTTTACGTGTCCAGTAACGGTAAAATTCCTGATTTTTTTTGGCTTCAGGCAGTTGATTCCAGTGGGCTATTTCTTCTTCAGAAAAACATTTATTAACCAGACCGGATACGTTAATTCTTGGTTTACAGAGTTCAATATCAACACCCAACTGACAGTTCCAGCTCATGGCAATCAGCACCCTATCTGCCGAATGTGACAAATTAAATGCCAACTCAGGATAATCGACCAGATAAGGTTTACCCTGCGCAGCTTTTTTTATGCTTATTTTTTCCGGCGACTGATTAAGCAGGTCAGCCAACCGATTTCTTAAACGGCCATGTATTTCTACATAACGTTTGTGTAACAACTCATTTTTAAATTTTTGGGCTTGCGTTTGCTCGGCCTCATCAAGGACGCGCCAATAAGCGTGATAATCAGCGTCCTCGGCCATGACTTTGCCATGCCAAATATCTACTTCATTAATGCCCAACAACCGCCCTGCCCTCGCCGCGTTTATCACTGGCAGCAGACAGTGACTTGTTGGCTTTATTTAATAACACAGCCTGCATATCACCGTAAGCATAACGCGCGACTTTCAGTTGATGACCCTTTGCGGCAAGACCGGTAATCTCCGCATCAGACAAGGCACCTTTTTCATATTCAATCACATCAGGCATAAATTGATGATGAAAACGTGGCACTTGTACCCACGATTCCGGCCCGTTGCCTTTGGCAAAATCCAGTGCCGCCAACAGCACCATTGAAATAATGCGACTTCCACCCGGCGTACCCAGCACAGCAACTTGAGTGTCGGTTTCAAGAAAAGTCGGTGTCATGCTGGATAACATCCGTTTGCCGGGTGCGATGGCATTGGCAACACCACCGACCAAACCATAGCCGTTCATGGCGCCTGGAAGACTGGAAAAATCATCCATTTCATCATTTAAAACAACACCGGTTCCTGCCACTACAAAACCTGAACCAAAAGGAAAGTTAATACTGAGCGTTGCGGCCACCCGATTACCTTCCTCGTCAATAATCGAAAAATGAGTGGTATTGGTGCCTTCACGTTGTTGCTCTAGCTCGCCAGACAGCATCTCGCTCGGCAAGGCTTTATCGGGCCGAAGACTGCTACGCAAGCCGGCCGCATAGTCTTCATTTAACAAGCGTTTAACGGGAATATCAATAAAATCTGCATCACCCAAATACAAGGTACGATCATGATAAGCGCGGCGCATGGCTTCTGTTATCAAATGTTTACGGGTAATCTCATCCGTTTTTTGCAAATCGTAACCCGATAAAATATTTAAAGCTTCAATCAACACAATACCACCAGAGGATGACGGCGAGGCACTGGTGATTTTTATACCTTTATACTGACCGGTTACCGGTTTACGCTCGGCAATCTGGTAAGTCTCAAGATCTTCTTTTGTCCATATACCACCGGCTTTATTGACGCCCTTAACCAGTTTATCGGCGATACAACCGCTATAAAATCCGTCGCGACCTGAGTTAGCCAACTGTGTTAAAGTGTGAGCCAAATCCGGTTGTCTGAGTATTGAATAAGGTTGTGGCAGTTTGCCATTATCCAGAAATATCGCGGCTGTCGCAGGGTATTGCTTGATTAACTCAACTCTGACTTTTAGCATTTTTAAATAGCGATCGCCAATGGCATAACCGGTCTGGGCATAGCGAATTGCCGGAGCCAAACTGGTCGCCAGTGGCAACTTTCCGTATTTTTCCGACAGATGCACCAAGCCCGCAGGCATACCGGGAATAGCCGCCGCCAACGCGCCATCAAGCGATAATTTTGGAATCACCTGGCCGTCTTTATCCAGATACATGGCTTTATGCGCTGCCAAGGGCGCTTTTTCACGGCCATCAATCAGCGTTTCAAAACCGTCTTTTTCTCGGTGCAGCAACCAGTAACCACCGCCCCCCAAGCCAGAACCCGTAGGTTCAACAACCGCCAATGCCGCGCTAACCGCCACCGCCGCATCAAAGACATTACCGCCTTTGTCCAGAATCTCAAAGCCCGCCGCCGTTGCCAACGGATGCGCACTGGCAATCGCCACCTTATGCCCATCGGCATAAGCCTGTGTACTAAAAAAAACAACTATTAAAATGATTGCTGTATAACGTTTTTTTAACATTTTTTACCTGATTGATAATCGGTGAATAAATAAGGGGATGTATCGCATAGCACTACAACTCGTTTCGGGTTATAAGCTAACTTACATATCTTCTTCCGCCTTACCTATTACCAAGACAATGTCTCTCCACTTTTCCAAACATCTATCAAGTTTTTTCCTTAATTCTTCAAACAAATCTTTTTCATCCCCTTGATAGACCAAATAGATTATATCCGAAAGTATAAGATCAATTTCAACCTCAGTGCGTTGCATTAGTTCAGAACCTGTAAAAGCTAATTCCCTTAACACCTTATAATGGATGCTGTCGCAATTAATAAGCCCAACCACAACATCAGTACTTTGCAATGGAACAGCACCTGAAAAAGCCGATTCTCCACGCTTCAACTTCAACACCTTATATCTGTCCCACTCCTGTAAGACGTCAACTAAAACTCCCAAAAAAGCTAGCGGATCATCATCACGACCAATTTTTAAAGGCTTTTTTTCTTCTGTTTTTTCTTTTTTTCTGAGATGTTTCTTGCACTTTTCTCTATATTCAGGTTTTTGAATTACAGAGTGAATTGCTGCTGATGCGGTTGCCCAGAGTACCTTCTTAAACCAGAGGTCAGAATAAAACCCACCTTTTATCTTCATCCGTTTTGGAACCCGAACAACCTTATCACTTATGTGTTCAAATATTTCGTGCGATACATAATTGCAAGATTTGTCTTTCTTTTGCTCGTCATTGAAACTGTCCCATTTGAGTCTTTTAAATCCCCATACGAGCTCATGAAAAAATGTCAAGGCTTGTAACGTAATTAGGCCACTGCATACACCATGATCAAGGTTTCTATTTCCATGATCGGCACCTATCCACACGGTATCTTTGTATACCCTCTCCACAATGTACAAGATATTTTGCATTTTTTTATTGCGATAAAATTTATAGTGCTCTTTCCAAATAGAGAAGGCTTCGCGGTTCAAACCATGGTCTTCCTGTATTGTTTTATAAGAAGACCCATTGAATTGCTTATACTCCATGTTGTTAGAGAGTTCTCTACGAATATTTTCACAACTTCCAATATCGCAAAGATGGTCACCAAGGGACGCTAATGATCTTGAGTACCTAAAATCAGGTACCACAACACCGAGGGTTTTTGTTATATCCTTCGCTACCCTAAAGTCAACCTCAAAACTTTTCCAAAACCAATGATTAAAATAATCGTGAATTATTTTCGAACCATTACTGACTCGAACATTTTCTACTTCAGGACTAGCTGAAGAAAGATTGCCCTCTAAAATATATCCTATATCGTGAAGCAAACTTGCAATAGACCATACCTCTGCGAATTCATTAACCAGACTAATTGACTCTTTGAACTCACGACTATTTATATTTATTTCGCAGAATTTTATTTCTATTGAACGATAAAAACGGAGATGATCATCATTCGGCTCTAGGTGGATTTTTAATTTTTTAAAATGATCCCGAAATGCCTGCTGTAATTTGTCAGAATTTTCAAATATATACCATCCAAAAATGTAGTTATAAAGCGTATGGACTGCGTGATCCCGTTGCCTGTCGTAATCAATGTCAGCTGAGATTTCTCTCCTAGCTACCGTATCTCTAAAGTATGCAAGGTCTTCATTATCTGATATGTATAACGCATATTCCGCAAAAAGATTTGCTTTTTTTAAGCGTACTTCATCCAATACTGCGTCAAAAAAATCAACTAAATTCTTTTCAATTTTAATATTGCCTACAACGTTTTTGCTTTCTTCAAACCTCCAAACATTTTTTGTAAAGTGACACTCGGTGTCTTCTTTATAATCATCCTCCGTCTTATGATCCTCCTTAAATAGCGCCTCTAACCTTTTCGGATTGTGATACCAATAAAACCATGTCTTTGGATTTTTCACATATTCAAAAAGAACCTGTTTAACGTTATTTTCATTTTTCATATAAGCCTCGATTACGATTCATCAATATCAACAAAGCACAATTTCCCCGCTAGCTCCTAAGCAGGAGCTTGGGAGCTAGCGAACATCGAGCGGGCATTTCCATACTACTTCAAAAACTGCTCAATCTGTTCTATAAAAACCCCCGGCTGTTGCACATGCAGCCAATGTCCGGCATTGGCAATAACACTCAGCGTGGCCTCCGGAAACAATGTGCTTATATCTTCCGCTTTAACATAGTTTGACTCTTCACCGGCCAGAAACAAGGTTTTTCCGGTAAACGGTGTGAGTTGTTCAACAGCGGGAAAGGCGATGATATTGGGGGCCGTGTTATAAAAAATATCCAAGTCAACACGCCAGCAATAAGCGCCGTCTTTCAGGATAAGATTTTGCAATAAAAACTGGCGATAACCGAGTTCGGGTATGGCGGTAGCCAGCTGCAACTCGGCTTGTTTACGATTGTTGATTTCAGGTAACGGCAGTGCTTTTAAGGCCTGAATCAAGTGATTAAAACAGTGTTTATAATTGACGGGGGCAATATCGACGACGATCAGTTTATCGATACGCTCTGGATGATTCAAGGCAAACCACATCGCCACTTTACCGCCCATGCTGTGACCTAGCACACTGGCGGTTGTTAAGTGGTGGGTATCCATAAATTGCAACAGATCTGCGGCCATGGACGGATAATCCATGATCGGATGATGCGGCGACACGCCATGATTACGTAAATCCAGCACATAAACATGAAACCTGGCGGCCAGTTTTTCGGCTACCTGCCGCCAGTTACGCGAGGATGCAAAAAAACCATGCAGAATAATCAGCGGCGCATCATCGGGATTACCCAGCTCTTCAAAGGCTAAAGCGACGGTTTCCATTAGACAATAATAGCGAACAACACGCCCATCAAGCCGCCAAAAAATCCACCCCAAACCACCAGCCAGCCTAAATGCTCATGAATGATGGCTTGTACCATTTCTTTAACCAGTTGCGGGGTTAGTTCATTCAGACGCTTATCAATGACGGTTTCAATTTTGTCGATAATATCGACGCCAATTTTATGGGCATCCAACCCTTCCTTTAGCGCCGCTTTAAAACGGT
Source organism: uncultured Methylococcaceae bacterium (assembly GCA_903839795.1). Taxonomy (GTDB): domain Bacteria; phylum Pseudomonadota; class Gammaproteobacteria; order Methylococcales; family Methylomonadaceae; genus Methylobacter_C. The sequence goes on from CAIMDR010000301.1 coordinate 5,580, forward strand.
CTGACTCAATCATGTCGACCAGAGTAATTTTTATCTTTTCGGTAAAAGGTTCTTTTAAGGGAGCCAAGGCATCCGGCCCACCCATCATGACCAACATGCCGCCAAAAGAAGATTCCATAATGGAAGAAACCAGACTTTCATAAATTCGGTCATAATCGACGGCATTTAAGAAAGGTTGCAGATTCAACATCTTACTGCCTTGCCCTTCCTCCGTTTCAATAAACTGCTCGATGTTTTGGACGGTAAAAAACTGTTGCATCATCAGTTGCTTGATGGAAAGTTTAAATTCTTCAAAGCGATCCGGTATCACACCGGAACCGTACAAATACGGCACCTTCTCAAACAGCATATAAATAGCCAGCCAATTGGTAAAGGCACCGGACAGCGCAAAAAAACCAACCGAGGTGATTAAACCCGGCACTACGGGACTGATAGCGCCCAAAATAATAATGGCAACCGCAACAAGATTGGTAATAATGCTTTTATTCAGAGGTTTTTTCATCGTTTTTTAATATAAAGATCAGTAATGGTGCCTTCAATCATTTCGGCTGTTAGTCCTAAGGTTTCAGACAAGGTCGGATGCGCGTGAATGGTCAAACTAATGTCTTGCATATCTGCGCCCATTTCCAACGCTAAAACCGCTTCGGCAAGCAATTCCCCTGCATTCGTACCGACAAAACCTGCGCCTAAAATGCGCCCTGTTTCTTTGTCAGCTAAAATTTTGGTCATGCCTTCTTTGCGTCCCGTACTCAATGAACGCCCACTCGCCGCCCAAGGAAACGCGCCTTTTTCGTATTCGATGCCTTGCGCTTTGGCTTGATTTTCGGTCAAACCCATCCACGCAACTTCGGGGTCGGTGTACGCCACCGATGGAATCGTCAGCGCGTCGAAATGCGATTTATGCCCCGCAATCACTTCGGAGGCAACTTTGCCTTCGTGTACGGCTTTATGCGCGAGCATCGGTTGCCCGACAATATCGCCAATCGCAAAAATATGTGGCACGTTGGTGCGTTGTTGTTTATCGACGGCAATAAAACCGTAATCATCCACGTTCACGCCAGCGTTTTCAGCACCGATTTTTTTACCATTCGGTCTGCGTCCAACAGCCACTAAAACTGCGTCAAAAATTTCAGATTCAGGCGCACCTTTGCCATCAAACGACACTTTCAAACCGTCCGCTTGCGCTTCAATCGCACTGACTTTGGTTTCGAGCCAGATGTTTTTGTATTGTTTTTTGATTTTGCGGAACAGCGGCGTAATCAAATCTTTGTCGCAACCAGGAATAATTTGCTCCATCAATTCCACAACGTGAATTTCAGAGCCAAGCGCATGATAAACCGTCGCCATTTCTAGCCCGATAATCCCGCCGCCGACAATCAACAGCTTTTTCGGAATAAACGGCAACGCTAACGCATCGCTCGAATCCCAAAGACGTGGGTCATCATTAGGGAAAACGGGGATTTCAGTGGCTTGTGAACCTGCGGCAATAATCGCATTTTCAAACGCCACAGTCGTATCACCAACAACGAGCGTATTTGCGCCCGTAAAACTGCCGACACCTTGAATCACGGTGACTTTGCGTTGTTTTGCCAACGCGCCAAGTCCATCATTTAAACCTTTTGTGACACTCGATTTCCACGCACGAATTTTGTCGATGTCGAGCTGTGGCTTTGCGAAGGTCACGCCGAAGTTTTCAGATTCTTCGGCTTCGTGAATCGTGTGCGCCAAATGCAAAAGGGCTTTTGACGGAATACAACCGAC
>CAIMDR010000302.1 GCA_903839795.1 uncultured Methylococcaceae bacterium
GGTTTGCCCAAAAGGCTGGAAATGGTGCGCGTATAACGAAAATGCACGGTAAATAGGGGGTTTGAGGGCAAAATAATTATTTTTTCAGCTTTTTTATGAAGAAAATGGAGTATTAAACCTTAAGTCGGACAGACTCCTAGCATAAGTCTTTGCAAAAGGCTTGAAGATGCTACCGAAGGCGTTCTCTCTAGGAAATCCTTACGTCCGCTGGATTATGAATAAATTAGCCCTAAACATTTTGGAAAATAACCATGCTCAGAGACAACCCGATCAGCGTCCGATTTGACGATTACGAAGAAAAATTCCTTGAGAACATGGCGGCTAAAGATGTCCGGCCGGTCGCTACCCTGGTGTATATCGCGGTGCGTGAATATATGAAAACCCATGGCTATCAAGACTGGTTGGTTGAACATAAACGAAGTGTAGACCGTGCCAAATTGTTGTGAAGCTGTACTGAGTCGCACTGAGCTGCGAAAGGGAAAATAAATGTTGAATACGATTGATCTACTCCAAGCCTTGGCACTCACCGCCGGTGCCTATGTGATATTTATATCGGCAATCTGCCTGTTTTTAAAAGGTGCCGGTGATGACGACGATCATCACGCGGGCTGATTTTTTTAATTATTTTATTTATCGATTATGAACTTAATTCAAATAAGCGGTTTGTTGGTGCTGGTCTTTGTCGCCATCGCTGGTGCGGTCTGGTTGCTGGTTAAAGCCGCCGCTGAAGATGACGATGATCACTACGCAAGTTAAACGCTTTACCCGTCCTACTCGATAGCTCCGGAGTAATTACCGGGGCTCTTTTTAACTTAAAACAATAACTATTTCGCGGGCGAGAAAATGACTTTTATTACCAATGAGAATGACATAACCGAGAGTAAATTGATCCCAAAAATTAATTTTTCGGCGGCAGCTTCAGGACGCCTGGAAGGTAAAACCATTATTGGCTTTACCGGCCCCAAGCAGTCCGGAAAAAGCACGGCGGCTGATTATCTGGTTGCTGGCGGCTTTAAGAGATTATCCTTTGCCGAACCGATTAAAGATATTGTTTGGTTTTTGCTGCAAGGCTTTAATCTTAAGCATAATTACATCGAGCAACTGATGACGACCGACAAAGAGGTTGTTATTCCTGAATTGGGCGTCTCTGCCCGTCATGTTATGCAAACCTTGGGTACAGACTGGGGTCGTAAATTGATTCATCCTGATATTTGGGTGATGTGGATGAGTAAGCGCCTGGTTACTGAAACCGCTGACTATCTGGTTTTTGAGGATGTACGCTTTGAGAATGAGGCGGCATTGATCCGTAGCCTGGGCGGGTTGATTATCCATATTGATCGCGGCGATCTGGTATCTGATGACAGCCATATATCCGAGTCGGGCATCAAGATGCATGCGGATGATGTATTGATTAGCAATAATTATGCTGTGGTTGATTTGCTGGGAGATGTTTATGCGGTTGTTGACTGGTTTATGTCGGTATGAGACGCCACTTAACACAAGGATAGGGCTATGTTATCAAGGGAAAATGAATCCGGTTTTTTAGAGGCTATACAGGGCTTTGGTTGTGCTGCGCATAGTCAACAGGTTTTGGAGTCTGATGGCAAGATTCACCGTTATCGCATAGCGGGTGAAAAGTCAGGCTCTTTAAATGGCTGGTACGTGCTTTATAGCGATGGAGCCGTACCGGCCGGTGCGTTTGGTAGTTGGAAAACCGGTGATTCGCAAAACTGGTGTGCCAAGTCCGAGCGTTGCCGAAGCCATCGCCGGGCAATTGGCGGCGCCTTACGGCTTAAGCGTGGTCTCGGAAGTCGCCACCGGCAACAAGATCACCGACCACCAAATCCAGCAAGGTGAAACCGCGTTTGAATCCCTGGACAGGATCGCCAAACAACGGCAAATTCTGATCACCGATAACGCCGCCGGTAACGTGGTGCTGGCCTCACCGGGCAGTGGCGGCACAGCCTACAGTGCGTTGGAGTTGGGCAACAACATTTTGTCCGCATCGGCCGGTTTTGATTTTACCGATGTTTATAGTCAATACAGCGTCAAAGGCCAAAAATCCGGCACCGATGACAGTTACGGCGCACAAACCGCACAATCTTTCGGCACGGCTATCGACAGCAACGTAAAACGCAAGCGGGTACTGATAGTCAGGCAGGAAGGGCAGGCCGATAGCCAAACCTGCCAGCAACGCGCAAGTTACGAACAACAAATACGGCGTGCCAAAGCCGGTGAACTCCGTTATCGCGTGGCCGGTTGGCGACAAGCCAACGGCGCACTCTGGGCAGTCAATACCACCGTTACCATTATCGATGCCATTATGGCGGTCAATACGGCGCTGTTGATATCGGAAGTCACTTACACGCTGGATGATGAAGGTATGATTGCCGAGTTGGTAGTGATCCCTGCCAGTGCCTTTGCTACCGAACCGGAAACCCAAGCCAAAGCCAAGAAGCGCAAAAAAAGCGCAAAAGGCACTGATAGTAGTTGGCTGGATTAGACAACTCCACAAAAAGCAAAACCCCCGACACCGGGCAAGGTGACGAGGGTTTCTGATTCATCACCTTAACATCACTAAGGAAAGAACCTTGGAACAGTATAACGTGTTCATTATTGCACTAAAAGAAATATTATCAGGCTGGGCGCCTGTAAAAATTGGCTTTATAGCGATGGCTATCATTATCGCCTATCGTCTGCCCGAGCTGATTGCGGCGATAAAACTATGAGCCTGTCAAAAGCCCTTGCTCCCCTAGCCCGGCGCATCAGCAACATGCTGGCGCGTGGTTCGGTCACCCTGGCCAATGCGGCCGGAAAACTGCAAACCCTGCAAATTGCTTTGTTGAGTGACGAAGCCAAAGACAGCGTAGAACATTTTGAACCCTTTGGCTTTACCAGCAACCCACACATCGGCGCTGAAGTGTTGACCGCGTTTATTGAAGGCGACCGCTCGCACGGCATTGTTTTGGTCGCCACTGATCGGCGTTACCGTTTGCAAAATTTACTGACTGGAGAAGTCGCTATTTATGATGACCACGGCGGTTTTATCAAACTGTCCCAGTCTGGTATCACCATCAATGGCGGCGCTCATCCTATCACTATTAGTGGCGCCGCCACCGTGACCGTAACCGGCGGCGATGTGTTGGCGGACGGAATCAGTTTGAAAAATCACAAGCACGGCGGCGTACAAGCCGGATCCTCACAAACAGGCTTGCCGGTATGATGACTTTACAGTTAGTCGTCGATGGTGTTAGCGCCAATGCTACTGATATTAGCGACGATTTGCCCCGCGCGGTACTGATCAGCTTGTTCACGTGGCGGCGTGCCAACCCGGATGACGACCTGCCTGCCAACAACAAATACGGCTGGTGGGGTGATAGCTACCCCACCGAACTTAACGACCGTATCGGCTCGCGCCTGTGGTTATTATCACGGGCGAAATTGACCGCTGAAACTACCTTAAAAGCGCAAGAATAC
>CAIMDR010000303.1 GCA_903839795.1 uncultured Methylococcaceae bacterium
CAGAACCGCAATAACCAAACTTGATCAAGCTTAATTTTTAATCACCACGAAGACACGAAGAGCACGAAGTTTTCTTTCTTCGCGTCTTCGTGGTGAATAGTTTTAAAGATACAACGCTTTTTCTTCGTGTCCTTCGTGTCTTCGTGGTGAAAAGCTTTTAAGGTTTTTTGTCCAGTCCGATATTAAGGGATATTTATAGCATCAACCAAAACCATTTCCGCTAATAAGGTCTCAGGGGCAATATCTTGCTCATGCGGCCATGTCACAGCACCAAACAAAATGCCCACCTGATTAAAATAATGTATATTTCGCAATTCCTTAAATACACCCTTATCAAGATAAGGTTTAAGATCAAACACCCCCTTCTGTTGGTTTTCAATCTCTACATAAATACAATAATCGGGTAACGGCTTAACCAGCTTCACATCCCAAAACATAAAAACCTCACAGCGGAGCAATTTTATATGGATTTTCATTACTGATTGATAGCTCCCAATCAGCCATTAATTCATCACGATGAAGCTCTACCCAAGCTTGCACCAAGCGTAATTGCAATAGATTTTTATTCACCACGAAGACACGAAGAGCACGAAGAAAGAAAAAACTTCGTGTTCTCCGTGTCTTCGTGGTGAAAGCTTTGTAAATTAACCTTCCGTCTGTTCCAGACTGGCCAAATCAATAACAAATCGATACTTCACGTCACTTTTCAATACGCGCTCATAAGCTTCGTTAATTTGCTGAATCGGGATTATTTCGATGTCTGAAGTAATCGCATTTTTCGCGCAGAAATCGAGCATTTCCTGGGTTTCTTTTAAGCCGCCAATCAACGAACCGACAATGCGGCGACGTTTAAAAATCAGGTTGCCTATAGCAGGAGATGGATGCGGTTGGTCAGGGACACCAACCAAGCATAAAGTACCATCACGTTTCAGCAGGGCAGTATAAGCATCCAGATTATGCGATGCCGCCACGGTGTTTAAGATAAAGTCAAAGCTGGCAAGATGCTTTTCCATCTCTTCCGGATTTTTGGAGATCACCACTTCATCAGCACCGAGTCGAATGGCATCTTCAGCTTTGCCGGGTGAGGTGGTAAAAAGCACGACATAAGCACCAAAGGCATGGGCAAATTTTATCCCCACGTGACCCAGTCCACCCAAACCAACGATACCCACTTTATCTCCTTTACCCACCTTCCAATGTTTCAATGGAGAATAAGTGGTAATTCCGGCACATAATAACGGCGCTACAGCAGCCAGGTCCAGCTTGTCAGAAACGTGAAGTACAAAATCCTGATTAACGACAATTTGTCTGGAATAGCCGCCGTAATTTGTTCCGCCGGAATGCTTGTCCTGGCTGTTATAAGTAAATTCTGCGTTATTACAATATTGCTCAAGATGATCGTTACAATCCGGACAAACGCCACAAGAATCTACCAGGCAACCCACACCGACATGATCGCCGATTTTAAATTTGCTGACCTGACTACCGACTTGGGTCACCTTGCCAACAATTTCATGACCCGGCACCATGGGAAATGTCGCGTTACCCCATTCATTGCGCACTTGATGAATGTCAGAGTGACAAACCCCGCAGAAAAGAATCTCTATCTGGACATCGGTTGGCAAAGGGTCGCGGCGTTCAAAGCTGAAGGGTACCAGCGGTGAGTCATTATTATGGGCAGCATAGCCAATAGTTTTTTGCATAAAATTCTCCTTCTAGTGATAAAAAATGAAATTGCATTCCTTTAGGTGTTTATCCGGTAGAAATGGACTTGTTTTAATTTAACGTGATGTCGATACAAAGTAAATGGCTGGATACAATTAGTTTTCTTTTTCTTAAAAGTAATATGTTAAATTAACGGGCTTTAGCCTTTTTGATAAAGACAAAAATAATAACGATGCTAAAAATAGCATGTCACGATATTGACGCATTAAAACGTTATGTTAAGTTAACTGTGTTCTTGTTAATTCCGGGCAATCCAAACAATAACCCGTTTTAATATCCGACTGAATAACTCATATTTTTTATTCCGAATTTTTGGAAAATGGCTTTTTCGCTCACACATAACCAGGCCGGAGCGGCTTTAGCCAAACCTATTGCAGCTAACGCCCCCTTTACCAAAATTCTGAATAATGACTGCTACGGAGTGGTTGATGTCTTTGCAAGCAATACTGTCCAAAATGTTTATCTGGTTTGATAACAGCAACGTAAAAATAGCTGACAATGTGGGTGAGGCGATTGACTGGATGCGGGTCATTCCTTTTATACTGATGCATTTGGTTTGTTTGTTGGTGTTTGTGGTGGGCTTTAGTCCGGTTGCGTTATGGGTCGCTTTGGCTTCTTATCTGCTGCGCATGTTTGCCATTACCGCTTTTTATCATCGCTATTTTTCCCATAAAGCTTTTAAAACCAGTCGAGTGTGCCAGTTTCTATTTGCGTTACTGGGGGCAACGGCAACCCAGCGAGGCCCACTCTGGTGGGCCTCGCACCATCGTCGTCATCATCTTTATTCTGATACTGAAAAGGATATTCATAGCCCCAGAAAGGGGTTTTTATGGAGTCATATCGGCTGGTTTTTATGCTTAAAAAACTTTACCACACAGGAGCATTGTGTCCGCGACTTGCTTAAATATCCCGAACTGGTTTTACTGGATCGTTTTGACAGTATTGTGCCGATACTTTATGCCTTATTCATGTTGTTTTTGGGGCAGTATCTGGAATCCGCATTTCCGGAATTACACACCAATGGCTCGCAAATGTTGGTTTGGGGTTATTTTGTGTCAACTATCGTGTTGATCCATTGCACGCTGTTTGTTAATTCGCTGGCGCATGTTTTAGGAAGCCGGCGTTATGAAACCGGAGACGACAGCCGCAATAACTTGTTTATAGCGTTATTTGTGTTAGGGGAGGGGTGGCATAACAACCATCACCATTATCCGGTATCCGCCCGGCAGGGTTTTTTTTGGTGGGAAATTGACATCAGTTACTATCTGCTTCGGTTGCTGGCGCTGTTTGGCATTATCTGGGATTTACAGCCCGTTCCCGCCAATCGGTTGCATTCAAAATTGGTTAAAAAGGGGCAGCAATAATGAACATAGCGATTGTCGGTAGCGGTATTTCAGGGCTTTATGCCGCGCACTATTTAAGTAAACAGCATCAGGTGACGGTGTACGAAGCCAATACTTATCCGGGCGGTCATACCGATACCCATGCTATTGTTTTGGGCGATAAAAAATATGCCGTCGATACCGGATTTATTGTTTTCAACGAACATAACTATCATTATTTCTGTCGATTTTTAAATGACTTGGGCGTTGCCTCGCAGTTGTCTGATATGAGTTTTAGTGTAACCAACGCGCTTACCGGACTTGAATACAATGCGACAACCCTGGATAAATTATTTTGTCAGCGGCGTAATCTGTTACGACCCCGTTTTTATCGCATGGTCAGGGATATATTGCGCTTCTATCGCGAAGCGCCGGCACTGTTAAACAGCACGGATGATGTGTTGACGCTGGGCGACTATTTACAGCAGCAACAGTACAGCCAAATCTTTATTGACGACCATATTCTGCCGATGGCTTGCGCCTTATGGTCTGGTCCACCGGAGGTGGTGAGAGATTTTCCGGTGCGTTATTTTGTTGCTTTTATGGCTAATCACCAGATGTTAAAAACGGATAACAGACCCGAATGGCGAACCGTATCGGGCGGTTCTTCAACCTATATTCAGGCATTTATGCAGGCATTTAAAGGCGACTTGCGACTGAATTGCCCCGTGCAAGCCATAATCCGCAATAAAACCCAGGTAACGGTAAAAACATCGGAAGGCGAGCAACATTTTGATCATCTGATTATGGCTTGTCATAGTGATCAAGCCTTGCGCTTATTACAGGATGCCACTGAACAAGAAACCGAGATTTTGGGCGCCATGACTTTTCAGGAAAATGATGTCGTGCTGCATACCGATGCCAGCGTAATGCCAAAGCATCCTAAAGCTTGGGCCAGCTGGAATGCACTTAAATTAAGTGAAACTCAGGCGCGTTGCACCGTGACTTATTATATGAATCTGCTGCAAAATCTGGATGCGCCAGAACCTTTACTGGTCACCCTTAATTGCACCGATCGCATTGATCCGGCAAAAATTTTACAGCAAAGAAGCTATCATCATCCGGTTTATAACCCCGCCAGTTTGGCAGCACAACAGCGGCGCGATGAAATTAACGGGCAAAATAATACCTGGTATGTTGGCGCTTATTGGGGTTGGGGCTTTCATGAAGACGGTGCCAAAAGTGCGCAGGAAGTGATTGATTTACTTCATCAGCAAACATGACTGCGCTAAACAGCCGATTATTTCAGGGTTGGGTTCGTCATCGCCGTTATCTGCCCAAAAAACATGCCTTTAGATATCCGGTTTTTATGAGTTGGCTGGATCTTGATGAGCTGGATCAGGTAATGGCAATAAGCCCCTTTTGGTCTTTAGAACGCTTTAATCTGGTTGGTTTTTATCGCAAGGATTATCTGGGGGATGCCGGGCAGGACTTATCCGACGCGGTAAAAAGTCGCATTAAAGACCATACAGGAACAGATTTTAAGGGGCGAATTTGTCTGTTGACGCATTTGCGATTTCTGGGCTTTGCTTTTAATCCGGTGAGTTTTTATTTTTGTTTTCCTGACGGTAGCGAACAGCCCCGATTTATTCTCGCGGACATCAATAACACACCCTGGAATGAACGCTACTGCTACGTGCTGGACGCTGGCGAAAATGCCGCATCCAAAAACAAATGGGTGTTTGAATTTGATAAAGCCTTTCATGTTTCGCCGTTTATGCCCATGCAGCAACATTACCGTTGGCAGTTTGGTTTACGTCAATCAGCCTTGACTATTCATATCCAGTTACAACAGGATGATGATTGCTGTTTTGATGCGACCTTACATCTTAAAGCGGAGCCAATGACCCGTGCGGCAATGCAGAATTTGCCGTTGCGTTATCCTTTTTTGACCTTATCAGTCGTCATTTCTATTTATTGGCAAGCCTTACGCTTATGGCTAAAAGGCGTGCCTTTCTATGGACACCCTGATAAACAACCCGAATAAAAACATTGAGAACACTATGAATGCAATCACTGAAACGTTAAGCAAACAACCGACACGAATAGATTTACTGTTACGTAAAGCGTTTCTGGATAAACTGGCCCGTCTGGAAAATGCGGTATTAACCGTGTCAGATCCTTTGGGTGAATTTATACTAGGCACTCAGGGCGCTGATGGTTTAAAAGCCAGAATTGAAGTGCTGGACATGAGTTTTTATCGTCAAGTGGCGTTGGGTGGTTCTATCGGTGCGGCAGAATCCTATATGGATCAGGGCTGGCAAGCCGATGATTTGTGCAGCGTGATACAAATACTGGTGCGTAATCGGGATTTACTCGATAGCATGGAAGGCGGTTTGGCAACACTCGCTAATCAATTGCTTAAGTTTTGGCATTTTACTAATCGCAACTCTCAACAAAATAGCAAAAAAAATATAGCGGCGCATTATGATCTGGGTAATGATTTGTTTGCCTTGTTTTTGGATCAGCACGGCATGTATTCATCAGCCACTTTTTACCAGCCTGACCTAACATTGGAACAGGCATCGACTGCAAAGCTGGAACGTATTTGCCAAAAACTGCATTTGCAACCGGAAGATCATGTGCTGGAAATTGGCACCGGTTGGGGTGGTTTTGCAACCTATGCCGCTAAAAATTATGGCTGCAAAATAACCACGACCACTATTTCCAAAGAACAATATCAGGCCGCCAAGCAACGACTACTCGATGCTGGCGTAGCCGACCAAGTGACGGTGTTGATGGAAGATTATCGTGATTTACAGGGCAGTTACGATAAACTGGTTTCCATTGAAATGATAGAAGCGGTGGGGCATCATTATCTGGATACCTATTTAAAACAATGCGCGGCGTTGTTAAAACCCAACGGTTTGGCCTTGATTCAGGCGATTACCATCGAAGACCGCTACTACTATCAAGCGTTAAAAAGCGTGGATTTTATCAAACGTTATATTTTCCCCGGCAGCTTTATTCCCTGTGTCAGCGCGATTGTCGCCAGCGCCTCACGCTGTACGGATTTGCGGTTGATTAATCTTGAAGATCAGGGTGAAAGCTATGCACTGACCTTAAATAGCTGGCGCAAACGCTTTATGGCTGCGCTGGATCAAGTCAGGGCGCAGGGTTACAACGAAGAGTTTATTCGGATGTGGGAATTTTATTTGTGTTACTGCGAGGGTGGTTTTAAAGAAAAATCCATTTCCAATGTGCAGTTATTACTGGCCAAACCCGGCAATCGTCGTCAACAATGGTTACCGGTTTATGACGCTAAATAACTGGATTAATATGTTGTGGATGCAGGCGCTATGGTTTGGCGCTATTATTGGTGCAGCCGAGAAGCTATTTTGGCTGGCTCCGGTACTGCTGACAGGCTTTATAGTTTGGGAGTTTCGCCCGGCCAGACGCGTTTATGGTGACTTTCAGTTAATGCTGGTCGCTTTGCTAATAGGGCTAATACTCGATACCACCTGGGTAAAGTTGGATTGGATTAAATTTGCCCCCGACTTTGCTTTATCCGGGCGAGCGCCTTTATGGATTTTGCTGTTATGGGCGGGCTTGGCCTTAACACTGAATCATTCTTTGGCCTGGTTACAATCACGATTATTGCTTGCCAGTGTGTTAAGCGGTTTAAGTTGTCCCTTATCTTATCTGGGGGCGGCACGCTTGGGAGCGGTCGATATTGTCAGCGAATCCTGGTTATGGCTAATCGTGTTGAGTTTAAGCTGGGCGGTTATCATCCCGTTATTACTGTGGCTGGCTAACCATTTAAAACAAATAAAACAAGGGGCGTAAAGTATGTTTAGTCTGACTGTTGTAGCCGTGTTTAGTATAGTGGCCATGTTATTGGCCTGGCTTTGGCAAAAAAACCACGCCAATGCCGGTATTGTCGATGTGGTCTGGGCTTATGGAATGATGCTTGCCGGGCCTTGGTATGCCTTGACCGGTTCGGCACCGTTAGAGTTAAAATTGAGTTTGGGGTTACTGACTTTTAGCTGGTTTTTACGCTTGGGTTTTTATTTACAGCGCCGCGTGTTATCAGAATCCGAAGATGGCCGCTATCACGCCATGCGTAACGCCATGAAAGACCGTGTTGACATAGGTTTTTTACTGTTTTTTTATTGCAGGCCGGATTTATTTGCCTGTTATCGTTGCCTTTCTGGGCAGTTGCACAAAACACTCAGCCGCAAACACCACTGGTTATTGCCGCCTTGCTGCTTGCCGCTTTAGCGTTATACGGAGAAACCACTGCCGATCAGCAATTATCCGACTTCAGAAGCAACTCTGAAAATCGCGGCTTAACCTGTCGCAAAGGCTGGTGGCGATATTCAAGACACCCCAATTATTTTTTTGAATGGCTGCACTGGTTTGCCTACCCGCTGTTGGGGTGGGGCGGTGACTATCAATACTGGTTATGGCTGGCTCCGGTAGTGATGTTTTGTTTTTTATATTTTTTTACCGGAATTCCGTTTACCGAACAACAAGCCTTACG
>CAIMDR010000304.1 GCA_903839795.1 uncultured Methylococcaceae bacterium
CAACGGCTCAGGGTTTTTTTAATTTGGCGGAGTGGACGGGACTCGAACCCGCGACCACCGGCGTGACAGGCCGGTATTCTAACCAACTGAACTACCACTCCAAAGTCTGGTGGGTGCTGAGGGGATCGAACCCCCGACCCTCGCCTTGTAAGGGCGATGCTCTCCCAGCTGAGCTAAGCACCCGACTAAGTAACCATTATAATTTATTTTTAAAACAATTACAAGCTTAAATATAAAATAATGTATTTTTGTGTTTGGTAAGAAGCTAACCAACCAAAAAAATCTAGTTTACAGCATCTTTTAAAGATTTACCAGCTTTAAATGAAGGAATTTTTGCAGCTTTAATTGTAATCTCTTCACCAGACTGTGGATTACGTCCTTTACGCTCAGCTCTTTCTTTTACAGTGTAGGTACCAAAGCCCACCAAAGCAACTGATTCACCTTTACTCAAAGCACTGGTTACAGCACCAAGAAAGCCATCTAATGCACGGCCGGCATCGGCTTTGGTTAAACAGGAAGACTCAGCAATAGCATCAATAAGTTCGGACTTGTTCATTATTCCTCCTAAGGAAGTTAACTTTTTTATATCTTATATGAAACACCTATGTTAATTCTTGCGCTCAATTGGGAGCAACACAAGATCGACAGGTATTTATATCAATAGCAGCAACATAGTGTCAAGCTTTAAAACCCCTAGAGGCCATGTTTTTTGCGGCTTTGCCCATAAAATTGACAAATCCGCAAAACATTTCTAATGGGCAGTAAGACCCTGTTGTATTATTTTAACCGACTCAACATCTGCTTTACCTTGCTCTTCATCGACTTTCTTATCAACAGGAACAGGTATATATTGCAAAGCCACAGCCAATACCTCATCTATCCACTGAACCGGCCTAATATCCAGATTTTTCTTAATATTTTCAGGTATCTCAATCAAGTCCTTTTCGTTCTCGGCAGGAATTATAACGGTTGTTATACCACCACGATGAGCCGCCAGGAGCTTTTCTTTTAGCCCGCCTATAGGCAGCACCTGACCTCGCAAAGTAATTTCTCCCGTCATGGCTACATTTGCCCGTACCGGTATTTTGGTTAAAGCAGAAATGATGGCCGTACACATACCAATACCTGCGCTGGGACCGTCTTTCGGGGTAGCGCCTTCAGGAACATGAATATGAATATCATTATTTTGGAACAACTCATTATCGATGCCTAACAGCGCTGAACGACTTCTAACCACCGTCATCGCCGCCTCAATGGATTCTTTCATCACCTCACCCAGCTTGACTGTTGCTGAATGCTTGCCTTTTCCGGGAATGACAGCAGTTTCAATAGTTAGTAACTCGCCACCCACCTCAGTCCAAGCCAAACCGGTCACCTGCCCTATCTGATCTTGTTCCTCGGCAAGCCCATAACTAAAACGCTTAACCCCCAAATAAACATCAAGATTCTCGATAGTCACCATAACTTTATTTTTTTCAGGCTTCAACAAGAGATCTTTAACTACTTTACGACAAATTTTTGAAATATCCCGCTCAAGATTACGCACCCCCGCCTCACGGGAATAATAACGGATCATATCCCTGACTGCGGTTTCTGAAATTTCAATTTCGTGCTCTTCAAGACCGTTATTTTTTACCTGCTTGGGGATTAAATAACGAATGGCGATATTTATTTTTTCATCCTCAGTGTAACCCGCAAGACGGATAACCTCCATTCTGTCCAGTAATGCCGGCGGAATGTTCATGGTATTGGCCGTTGCGACAAACATCACATCAGACAAATCAAAGTCTACCTCCAGATAGTGATCCGAAAAAGTATGATTCTGCTCAGGATCCAGTACCTCCAGTAAAGCCGATGCCGGATCACCTCGAAAATCAGCCGCCATCTTGTCAATCTCATCCAGTAAAAACATGGGGTTTCGTGTTTTCACTTTAGCCAGATTCTGCAAAATCTTACCCGGCATTGACCCAATATAAGTACGTCGATGACCGCGAATCTCTGCCTCATCCCTAACACCACCCAAAGCCATACGCACATACTTACGATTGGTTGCCCTGGCGATAGACTCCCCTAATGACGTTTTACCAACACCTGGGGGCCCAACGAGACATAGAATAGGGCCTTTAAGTTGTTTTACCCGCTGTTGTACTGCAAGATACTCAAGAATGCGTTCTTTTACCTTTTCCAAGCCATAATGCTCAGTCTCCAAAACCTGCTCGGCAATTTTCAGGTCATGCCGCACTTTGGTCTTTTTCTTCCAGGGCACATTGACCATCCAGTCAATATAATTACGCACTACCGTCGCTTCAGCTGACATAACCGGCATTAATTTAAGCTTGTTAAGTTCGGCGTCTGCTTTTGTTTTCGCTTCCTTTGACATACCGGCATCGGCAATTTTCTTTTGCAGCTCTTCAATCTCATTGGGCACATCATCCATATCGCCCAATTCTTTTTGAATGGCTTTCATCTGTTCGTTCAGATAATATTCCCGCTGATTCTTCTCCATCTGCTGCTTTACACGCACACGGATTTTTTTCTCCATTTCTAAAAGGTCAACTTCACCTTCCATTAAGGTCATTAAATCTTCCAGGCGTTTTTCAATATCAGCCGATTCCAGAATAGCTTGCTTGTCGCTCACCTTTAGCGTCATGTGAGCGGCCATCGTATCGGCTAATCGACTAGGATCATCAATACCCGACAAGGCATTTAAAACTTCCGGCGGTATTTTATTGTTCAATTTGACGTATTGATCAAATGAATTAATAACAGTACGCTGCAATACATCCTGCTCTTGCTCGGACAGATTGAAAACATCATCAATTTTCTCTACTGCGGCTGAAAAAAAGCTCCCTGTTTCTTGGTAATGAAGCACCTTGCTGCGCTGACTACCTTCCACCAAAACCTTGACGGTACCATCAGGTAATTTTAATAACTGTAGAATATTAGCCAGTGTACCCACCTCATAAAGATCGGTAAAATCAGGCTCATCAACTTCAGCCTCCTTTTGTGCAACCAATAAAACCTGCTTATTATCCTTCATGGCGGCATCCAGGGCATCAATAGACCTATCCCTACCGACAAATAAGGGAATAACCATGTGTGGATAAACCACGACATCTCTAAGCGGTAAAACCGGAATCAAGTTATCTTTTTGTTGTAACGCTTTCATTTTGTGCGTTTCCATAAACGGAACCTTTAACAATTTCTTGGATTAGAAGATTATGGGGGCGCTAATTAAAATAGCAAGGAATAGAAAGACAATATATCGCTTCTCTACGAAAAACATAATAAATAACCTCTTTAATGAGTAAAAAAGGCTTTTATAAACAAAATACAAACTTATTTATACTGGTTTGCAGTAAGGTTAAAATTCTTTTTAGGGACAGATTTAACCATAATAGATTGATGCTTGCCATTACCCCAAACAAAAATAAAGCTTCAATTATTACAAATAAATCTTATCTGCATGGCCGTCATTACCGCAGTTTTAAACAAATCTGTCCATTAGATTTATCCTAAAAACCTCATTTAGCCACAAATTTACACAGATAAGACATGATGTTACGCACTGCCGACAACCAACCCAAAGGATGATCAAAAGAATTAATCCAACACATTGTTTATCTCAGTAAATCCGTGTTTATCTGTAATTCAACTGCGTTTTTTAGGTTTATGCTCATAACTTGAATTTTGTGCCGCACAATCTGTAAGTCAAATTAATGATGAGACAAAAAACTCGATGAAACTGGAATTAGTATGTGAACTAACTGGATAAATGATTAGAAATTATCTTGGGTCTCATGATGAGCCTTAAAAAAGATAATTTTAACAAGAGAAGTTGAACGTATTTTATGGCACGTAATCCACGCCTTAAATCATAAAAAAACCCGCCAGCCTAAGCTGGCAGGTTGATTTAGCCAAGCAATATCAAGATTCTGCAGAGGCTTTTTTCATTTCAGTTTCATAAACCAAAAGAGGCTCAGACTGACCTAAAATAACACTTTCATCGACAACGACTTTACTGATGTTATCTGCTGATGGTAATTCATACATAGTATTTAGCAAGACATTTTCAACAATGGTTCTAAGCCCTCTAGCACCGGTTTTTCTTTCCATGGCTTTCTTGGCAATAGCTATTAAAGAGTCATCGCGAAATTCAAGCTCAGCGCCTTCCATCTCAAATAAATGCTTATATTGCTTGGTGAGTGCATTTTTGGGCTCAGTCAATATCTGTACCAAAGCCTGCTCATCCAGCTCTTCCAAGGTCGCTATAATCGGCAAACGACCAACAAACTCAGGAATCAAAC
Organism: uncultured Methylococcaceae bacterium; assembly: GCA_903839795.1. Classification (GTDB taxonomy): domain Bacteria; phylum Pseudomonadota; class Gammaproteobacteria; order Methylococcales; family Methylomonadaceae; genus Methylobacter_C. The sequence continues at coordinate 4,308 of CAIMDR010000304.1, forward strand.
CATACTTTATCAAATCTTCAGATTCAACTTCTGCAAACAGTTGACCAATGTTTTTAGATTCATCTTTGGTTTTTACATCCGCAGAAAAACCTATACCACCTTTCTCGGAGCGTGCCTTGATAACACGATCCAGACCCGCAAAAGCACCGCCAACTATAAACAGAATATTAGCCGTATTAACTTGCAAAAATTCGCCCTGAGGATGTTTACGCCCCCCTTGAGGCGGCACCGAAGCAATAGTACCTTCAATTAATTTTAGCAAAGCCTGCTGAACACCTTCGCCAGAAACATCACGAGTAATAGACGGATTATCGGACTTTCTGGAAATTTTATCAATTTCGTCGATGTAAACAATACCTGTCTCAGCTTTTTCTACATCATAATCACATTTCTGTAAAATTTTCTGAATGATATTTTCTACGTCTTCGCCTACATAACCCGCTTCTGTCAATGTGGTGGCATCAGCAATGGTAAAAGGCACATCCAGCAATCGCGCCAATGTTTCGGCCAGTAAGGTTTTACCCGAACCCGTAGGTCCAATCAATAAAATATTACTTTTTGCCAATTCAACAGTGTCTTTTTTAGACTTACTGCGCAAGCGCTTATAGTGATTGTAAACAGCCACTGCCAGTATCTTTTTTGCCCGCTCCTGACCAATTACATAGCCATCAAGCTCTTCTTTTATTTCTTTTGGCTTGGGTAATTTATTACCGCCAAAAGAAGACTCCTCATCATCCTGTAATTCGTCTTTTATGATGTCGTTACATAACTCTACACATTCATCACAAACATAAACTGAAGGCCCGGCAATAAGCTTTCTAACTTCGTGCTGGCTTTTACCACAAAAAGAACAATACAGTAATTTCTCGCTGTCTTTGCCGCTTTTATCATTACTCATAACTCAGCCCCTGCAAACATCAAAATGATATTTTAAATCTCTATAAATCAAGCATATCAAAATACTAAAAGAATACCAATCTTTATAAATCAGAAACCGTTGTTCTGGTCGTTAAGACTTTATCAATCAGACCATAATTAACAGCGTCTTCAGAACTCAAAAAATTATCTCTGTCAGTATCTATCTGAACTTTTTCCAAAGGTTGCCCCGTATGGAAAGCCAATACTTTATTAAGCTTATCCCTTATAGACAGAATTTCTCTGGCGTGGATATCAAAATCAGAAGCCTGACCTTGAAAACCGCCTAAGGGCTGATGAATCATCATTCTTGAGTGTGGCAAACAATATCGTTTATTTTTAGCACCCCCCGTTAGCAGTAACGCACCCATACTGGCCGCTTGGCCTATACAGAGCGTACTGACATCAGGTTTAATAAACTGCATGGTGTCATAAATTGACATACCTGCTGTCACTGAACCGCCAGGAGAATTGATATATAAATGAATATCTTTATCAGGATTTTCAGATTCCAGAAAAAGCAACTGGGCAACCACCAGATTGGCCATGTAATCTTCTACTTGACCCACTAAAAAAATGACCCGTTCTTTTAAAAGCCGTGAGTAAATATCGAAAGAGCGCTCGCCTCTGGCCGTTTGCTCAATAACAATAGGAACTAATCCCCCCGCAGCTTCCAACGCTTTCGCTTGATTCATTACATGATGCTTATACATTTAATATTCCTTAGTTTTGCTGTCTATCCATAACATCACTAAAATTGACCTGCTCATCAGATACCTTTGCCTGAGCAACCAACCATTCAATGGCCTGATCCTCCAAAACCATTTGCTGAACTTCATTCAAGCGACTTTCATCCGTATAGTACCAATTAACGACATCCTGAGGGCGCTCATAACTTTTCGCCATATCTTCAATGGTTGAACGTACTTTATCACCATCCAATTTAATAGCGTTTTTTTGGATAATCTCGCCTAAAATCAAACCTAATGCTACACGACGCTTGGCTCGGACTTCAAACATATCTCTTGGCAACTGTAACTCATCCAGATTCTTTTTCTGTCTTTTAGCAGTCTCGATATAAGGCTTCTTCAAATTTTCAATTTCGCTATCCACCAAAGAATTGGGAATAGTTAGTGGAATCCTTTCAAATAAGGCATCCATTACCGACCCCTTCAACTTGCCACGCAAAACCAACTCCAACTCACGTTCCATGTTGTTTTTAACATCAG
>CAIMDR010000305.1 GCA_903839795.1 uncultured Methylococcaceae bacterium
CACACTAACGGTAGTCATGTAGGTTGGGCAACCGCTTTATCGTTGCCCAACATTTTCAACGGATAAAACTATAATATTGATACCTTGCTCTGCACCATTAACATATTCCGTTGTTGAAATGTCGGGCACGAAAGAATATGCCCGACTTACCCGGCTCGACATTTTATGCGAAGGTGTCGGGTTACGGCTATCGCCTGACCCGACCTAAGACGGGATACTAATTCATCGGTACATTGTTATAAAATTTTTTGGGCGGTACTGTTTGTTTTTCTAAAACAATGGATGGTTGATTGTTATAGGATGAATTTTTAAGACTTAATCTTACCGCGCTATCATTTGGATGAATTTCTGCAGGTGCTCTAATATCGCCTTCGGATAAATAAGTAAAAAACATCGGTAATAAAGCAAAGATCGCCAAAAGAAGCGCCAGGCAACCGAGGGCCATCACCAATACTTTGAATGGGTTTTCCGAGGTCTTTAATGTATCGTCTAAAGTGTTTGAAATTTCGTCTGCTTTATTGATATTGGTTGGAATTGACATAATACTCACCTTCTAAATAGGATTAACACATCACATGAATGTAACCCTATATTTTAGAAAATCAATTTTTTTTTAAACCAAAGCGGGACAGAGCTTGCCCCCGTCCCGACGGTTATGCGGGTTCCCAATCTTCAGATTGGAGGCTCAGAGGTCGACGCTCTGGCTTCGCTAGACTGGAAGCTGGAGCTTCAAAGGCTCAGGACGAATGGTTAAGTCTCGACTATGTCCCGTCTTAGTTGGTAGCCATGGATACTATTTAAATAAAATCGAAGGTAGTAAAATAACCAAAATCTTTACAATTTCTTTATATCAATCCCGTTACAGTACCCACTCGGAACATCAATAAAAAAGAGGTGACTATGACCATTATCTACAGCTTGAGCGGCTTGCTCGCTGGTGCGTTATTTATTTATCTGCTGGTAGTCTTATTTTATCCGGAGAAGTTTTGATGACTGAAAACGGCTTATTTCAAATTATCTTATATTTTGTCACCCTTTTGCTCTTGGCAAAGCCCTTGGGTGTTTATATGGCGGCAGTCTATGAAAATCGTCCGGTTCTTATTAATCGACTATTGGCGCCTTTGGAAGCCTGGGTTTATAGATTTAGCGGCGTAAAGCCGGAACATGAGATGCGCTGGAAAGAATACGCAGCCGCTTTGCTTTGGTTTAACTTGTTCGGCGGACTGGCGGTATTTGCCTTGCAAATGTTGCAGGCCTATTTGCCTTTGAATCCGCAACAGATGAATAATGTTAGTGTCGATTCAGCATTTAACACGGCGGTCAGTTTTATCACTAACACCAATTGGCAGGGTTACAGTGGCGAAACGACGATGAGTTATTTGACCCAGATGCTGGGACTAAGTGTGCAAAACTTTGTCTCGGCCGCCACCGGCATGGCTGTTTTGGTTGCGATGATACGTGGCTTTCAGCGTAGGCATTCGGAGACCATTGGTAATTTCTGGACGGATTTGACGCGGGGCATTTTATATATTCTTATGCCCCTTTCGTTTGTTCTGGCGTTAGTGTTGGCGGGGCAAGGCGTGGTACAAACCTTCAAACCTTATCACACCCTTCCGTTGGTTGAGCAGGTTGGCACAGCAACAGAAAAGACCACTCAAACCTTGGCACTGGGGCCTGCTGCTTCGCAAGTTGCGATTAAACAACTGGGTACGAACGGCGGCGGGTTTTTTAATGCCAATTCGGCGCATCCTTTTGAAAATCCAACACCGTTATCCAACTTTCTGGAAATGCTGTTATTGCTACTGATTCCGGCCGCCTTGTGTCATACCTTTGGAACGATGGTCGGTGATTCTCGCCAGGGTTGGGCCATTTTGTCGGCGATGACGCTGGTTATGGTTAGCCTGGTATTTGTCACGGTAGCTTATGAGCAAGGCGGTAATCCGGCGCTGACGGCGCTTGGCATTGAGCAAAGTGTTGGTATTGATCAGTCCGGCGGCAACATGGAAGGCAAGGAAACGCGTTTTGGTATCGTCAATTCCGCGTTATGGGCGACAGCAACCGCAGCAGCCTCCAACGGTTCGGTTAATTCCATGCACGATTCTTTTACACCGCTGGGTGGACTGGTTCCGATGTGGTTAATTCAGTTGGGTGAAGTCATTTTTGGCGGTGTCGGTTCCGGCCTTTACGGGATGCTGGTTTTTGTTCTGATCGCGGTATTTGTAGCCGGCCTGATGATAGGTCGAACGCCGGAGTATCTGGGTAAAAAGATTGAAGCTTTCGAGATAAAAATGGCGGCCATCATTATTTTAATTCCGGCCTTTTTTATTCTGGGCGGAACGGCGATAGCGATCATGGTCGAGGCTGGAAAAACAGCCGTTGCCAATCCGGGGGCGCACGGTTTTAGCGAAATTCTTTACGCCTTTTCTTCAGCGGCGGGCAACAACGGGAGTGCTTTTGCCGGACTGAGTGCCAATGCTCCTTTTTATAACATTACTTTGGGTATCGTTATGCTGTTCGGGCGTTACGGAATTATTATCCCGGTACTTGCCATTGCGGGTTCCTTGGCGGCAAAAAAAACCGTGCCCACAACCCTTGGCACCTTGCCTACGCATACGCCGTTGTTTGTGATGTTATTAATTGGCATTGTGCTGTTGGTTGGTGCGTTGACGTTCGTACCTGCTTTGGCGTTAGGGCCGGTGGTTGAGCATTTGGAACTGTTTTAATGCCAATTAATTACGCATGGAGTACAAACCCAGGTGTAAGTATTCACCTCCCCCTTTGAAAAAGGGGGATTGAGGGGGATTTATCTAATAAAATCTCCCCTAACCCCTCTTTTTCAAAGAGGGGGACTGAATACTTACCTCCGGCCTACGTGTCTAACCAATAAGGAAGCAGGCAATGAGCACTAACCATCATACGCAACAATTATTTAGCCGTCAGATTCTATTAGCGGCGCTAGGTGATGCTTTGCGCAAACTGGCACCTCAAAAGCAATGGAAAAACCCGGTCATGTTCGTAGTTTATATCAGCAGTTTGCTGACCACAGGGTTATGGCTTTGGGCCTTGTTTTCCGGGGATAATGCACCCACTCGCTTCATGTTTAGCGTGACTTTCTGGCTGTGGTTCACCGTATTGTTTGCCAATTTCGCGGAAAGCATTGCCGAAGGCCGCAGTAAAGCACAGGCGGCTTCTTTGCGGTGTGCCAAGCGCGATATTATGGCGAAGAAACTGGATGAACCACACTACAGTCATGATTACGCCAAAGTCGCCAGTGCAACACTCAGGCGCGGCGATTTCCTGCTGATTGAAGCCGGCGACTTTGTACCCGCCGACGGTGAAGTCATTGAAGGCGCGGCTAGTGTCGATGAAAGCGCCATCACCGGTGAAAGTGCGCCGGTGATCCGGGAATCGGGCGGAGATTTTAGCTCGGTAACCGGGGGTACGCGGGTCTTGTCCGACTGGCTGGTGGTGCGAGTTGTTGCCAATCCCGGCGAAGCATTTCTGGATCGCATGATTGCGATGGTGGAAAGCGCGGCACGGCAAAAAACGCCCAATGAAATCGCCCTGACCATTTTACTGGTGGCCTTGACGCTGATATTTCTGCTGACCACGGTGACGCTGCTGCCGTTTTCAATTTATAGTGTGGAAATCGCCAAAGTTGGCACGCCGGTTTCGATCACCGTATTGGTGGCCTTATTGGTGTGCCTGATTCCTACCACTATCGGCGCTTTGCTGTCCGCTATCGGCGTTGCCGGCATTGGCCGCATGATGCAGAAAAACGTTATCGCCACCTCGGGCCGAGCCATTGAGGCTGCGGGTGATGTCGATGTGTTATTACTGGACAAAACCGGAACGATTACCTTGGGTAACCGTCAAGCCTCGGCATTTTTTCCGCTTGGTTTGATCACCGAAAAAGAATTGGCCGATGCCGCGCAACTGGCGACACTGGCTGACGAAACACCGGAAGGTCGCAGTATTATTATCCTTGCCAAGCAAAAATTTGCTATTCGGGAACGCAATATTGCCGAACTCAATGCAACGTTTGTCGCCTTTAGCGCCCAAACCCGAATGAGCGGTGTTAATATCGGTGAGCGTCAAATTCGTAAAGGCGCTGTTGATGCTATTCGCGGCTATGTGGAATCTCAACAAGTCAAGTTTCCAGAGGAGGCGACACGGATTTCAGGTCTTGTCGCACGCCGAGGCAGTACGCCGTTGCTGGTTGCCGATGGCGGACAGGTATTAGGCATTATTGAACTGAAAGATACGGTCAAAGGCGGCATTAAAGAACGTTTTATAGAGCTGCGGAGCATGGGCATTAAAACGATTATGATTACCGGCGATAATCGTTTGACCGCCGCAGCAATCGCGGCGGAAGCGGGCGTCGATGACTTTTTGGCCGAGGCAACACCGGAAGCCAAGCTTAAACTGATTCGGCAACACCAAGCCGAAGGCCGCTTGGTGGCGATGACCGGTGACGGTACTAATGATGCGCCGGCTTTGGCGCAGGCTGATGTGGCGGTGGCGATGAATTCGGGTACGCAGGCGGCCAAGGAAGCCTGTAACATGGTCGATCTTGATTCCAACCCCACCAAGCTGATAGAAATCGTTGAAACCGGCAAACAAATGTTGATGACGCGCGGTGCCTTGACCACCTTTAGTCTGGCTAATGATATCGCCAAGTATTTCGCGATTGTTCCGGCGGCGTTTGTCAGTATTTATCCGCAACTTGAGGTGCTTAATATCATGGGGCTAAGTAGCCCTTCCAATGCGATATTGTCAGCGGTTATTTTTAACGCGTTAATTATTGTCGCCTTGATTCCATTGGCGCTGAAAGGTGTGACTTACAGGCCGCAAAGTGCAGCTACCTTGCTGCGTAATAATCTGCTGGTCTACGGAGTCGGCGGTGTGATCGTGCCGTTTATCGGTATTAAATTGATTGATCTTGGCTTAACCGCGTTATCGTTCTAATTAAAAAGTAGGGTGCGCATTGCGCACCATTACAAAATGTTCCGGTCAGGAAAACATAAAAAAGGTACGCGATGCGAACCCTACAACACATAAAGGGTAAGTATTTACCTCCCCCTTTGAAAAAGGGGGATTGAGGGGGATTTATCTAATAAAATCTCCCCTAACCCCTCTTTTTCAAAGAGGGGGACTGAACACTTACCATAAAGGAGTCATCAATGACAAATCAAATTAAACCCGCATTACTGATGTTATTGTCTTTTACGGTGCTAACCGGCCTGGTTTATCCCTTGGCAGTCACTTTCAGCGCACAGCTCTTATACCCTAACCAGACAAACGGCAGTTTGCTGGGTACTAACGAGCAACCGTTGGGCTCTGAATTAATCGGACAAGCCTTTAATCGCCCCGAGTATTTTTGGGGACGACCTTCTGCGACGTCGCCAACGGCTTATAACGGCGGTGCCTCCAGCGGTTCCAATCAAGGGCCTACCAATCCTGCGCTAATCGACGCTGTAAAAGCCCGCATCAACGCGTTACATGAGGCAGATCCCGGTCAGTTGGACGCTATTCCCGTAGAGTTGGTGACCGCCTCGGCCAGTGGTCTTGATCCACATATCAGCCCTGCGGCTGCCAGCTATCAAATCAGCCGGGTTGCCAGAGCCAGGCACTTGTCGCCGGACAGTGTCAGTGAGTTGGTGGGTCGTTATACAGAAGGCAGGCAATGGGGGGTTTGGGGTGAGCCACGCGTCAATGTGCTTAAATTAAATTTGGCGCTGGATCAGCGTATTTAACAATGCGCATGAAATAACTTAGACATCTTACTCCCTCTCCCTTTGGGAGAGGGCTGGGGTGAGGGGATATAAACGGTTAAGTTATTTCATGCACGCTCCTTAGCCATAATCGGATTCACCCATGAACGACATACGACCAGACCCTGACGAATTACTTGCCCGCGTAGAGCGTGAAGAAAGCCAACGGCGACGTGGGCGACTCAAGATTTTTTTTGGCGCCGCCGCCGGTGTTGGAAAAACCTACGGGATGCTCTTGGTCGCTCAAGCCAAGCGGGCTGAAGGTGTCGATGTGGTGGTTGGACTGGTGGAAACCCACGACCGGCAAGAAACTATCGCGGTATTGAAAGGCTTGGAAGTGCTGCCGCCCAAGCTGGTTAAACACCGGGGCACAGTGCAGCGCGAGTTTGATTTGGAGGGCACCTTGAAACGTCACCCGACCCTGGTTTTAGTGGATGAATTGGCGCACAGCAATGCCGCTGGTTGTCGTCATTCCAAACGCTGGCAGGATGTGGAGGAATTGCTGAATGCAGGTATTGATGTTTATAGCACGCTTAATGTTCAGCATTTAGAAAGTCTCAATGATGATGTTAATCTGGTAACCGGTGTGCAGGTTAAGGAAACCGTGCCGGATACGGTATTCGAGTTGGCAGATGAAGTTGAATTGATTGATTTGCCGCCCGATGAATTATTATTACGGCTTAAGGAAGGTAAGGTTTATGTGCCACAACAGGCGGAACGAGCGATGCGCAGCTTTTTTCGCAAAGGCAATCTCATCGCCTTGCGTGAGTTATCCTTGCGCTACACCGCTGACCGCGTTGATGCACAAATGCAAGACTACAGGGAGATCCACGCGATACATGATGTTTGGCCGGTCGGTGACAGGGTCTTGGTTTGCATGGGCGCCAATTCGGGTGCCGAAAGACTGATACGTGCCGCCAAGCGACTAGCTACCAGCCTTCATGCGCACTGGCTTGTGGCTTATGTGGAAACGCCGGAGCTGCAACGCTTGCCGGCTGAACGTCGGGATGAAGTATTACGCGTATTGCGTTTTGCCGAACAGTTGGGTGCCGAAACGGTAACCTTGTCAGGATCCGATATGTGCAAAGAAATCCTGAGTCTCGCCAAAAGCCGCAATGTTACCAAAATCATGTTGGGCAAACCCTTTCGCCGTGGGTGGAAGCGCTGGGTGCTGGGTTCGGTCGTCGATAAGCTGATTGCCGAAGCCCACAATATTAACGTTTATTTGCTGGGAAGCCCTAGCAGCGAAGGTATCTTGGAGCAAAAACGGCCTAAACCAATGTCGGAACCCACAGTACGACGCTCAGGGTATCCCTGGGAGCGCGTTAAGCGACACTGGTTAAGTTGGGTTTGGGCGCTGGTGATGACCGGTGGTACGACAATGCTCGCCTGGTTAATGTCAGGAAACTTTGAGTCGGCTAACTTGGTCATGATTTATTTGCTGGGCGTGGTTTTTATGGCCGCTCGGGTTGGCCGTGAAGCCTCCATTCTGACGTCGATTTTGAGCGTTGCCGCTTTCGATTTTCTGTTTGTAACACCGATTTATACTTTTGCAGTGGCGGATGCCCAATATTTAGTGACCTTCTTTATTATGTTATTGGTGGGGTTGATTATCAGTCATCTAACCAGTAATGTACGTTTTCAGGCGAAGATAGCTTCGCATCGGGAACGCCGAGCCAATGTACTTTTCGCCTTAAGTAAAGATCTCGCGACCAGTCGTAACTTGGCAGAAATCTCTAAAATCGCCGTGCGTCATATTCAGGAAGAGTTTGGCGGTACTAGCGTATTGTTGTTTCCTGTCGATGATGACCGGCTGGATTATCCACAAGACCCGGCCATAGCGGAATCTCTTCACGCTGCTGATTTAGGGGTTGCGCAGTGGGTTTTCGACCATGCCCGGATTGCCGGACAAGGCACCGATACCTTACCCGGAGCCAGCGCAGTGTATTTTCCGCTATCCGGATTTCGTGGCGTTATCGGTGTGCTGGCTTTATGTGCCGCAAATCTGCGACGCGTATTTCTGCCTGAACAGCGTCGGCTATTGGATACCTTTCTTAGCCAGATTGCTCAAGCCATTGAACGGGTGCATTTTGCGGAAGAGGCACAACAAACGCAATTACGTATGGAATCAGAAACCCTACGCAATTCCTTACTTAGCGCCATTTCCCATGATTTACGCACGCCTTTGTCAGTTATCGTCGGCGCAGCCAGTACCTTGGTGGAAGAGGATGCTCTGCTTAGCGCGACTGATCGACAAGAATTGAGTCTTACCCTTTATGATGAAGCACTACGCATGTCAAACCTGGCAAGCAATATTCTGGATATGGCACGACTGGAAGGCGGGCAAGCCTCGTTAAACCTGCAATGGTATCCACTGGATGAAATTATAGGCGGCGCTTTGACGCGTATGCATAAACGATTTGAAGGACGTATCGTCAACACACGATTGCCGGATAGTCTTTGTTGGGTACGGCTTGATGCGGTACTCATCGAACAGGTGTTAATCAATCTGCTGGACAATGCCTGTAAATATACACCGGGTGGTAGTCCCATTGACATCATCGCCGAGCCTTCCACGCAGATACTAAAAGTAACCGTCGCTGATCGTGGGTCTGGAATACCAGAGGGATCAGAGGAAAAACTATTCGATAAATTTAATCAGGTAAATCGGGAAGGGTCG
>CAIMDR010000306.1 GCA_903839795.1 uncultured Methylococcaceae bacterium
ACACAGTGGCGTACTGATGATTCTTTACTTATATACCGTTGCGGGGGCAGCGTCGGATTTGGAATAAACCTTACCGACTTCCCGTTTAACCATTAGATTTAACTATCTTCTGGAACCTGAAAGCAGACGATAATTATAGGGGGTAATCTTTATAAAGCAAGTTGTTATGCTATTTCTCTCGTTTCTACGTGCATTCATTAGCGCTGACAAACATGACAAAACACCGTTGAGCGGTTGGCTAATCTTATCTCATTTAAAGGGTGTTGACAGTCAACACACGGCAATCCTTTGAGGCCGTATACCTTAAGTTGTTGCTTAAAATATCCGGGTTTTCCGGCTTCATTAACAAAGTCTCGTAAGGTAGTGCCGCCTTGTTGAATAGAGTTTTGTAAAATCACCCTAATACATTCCGCTAATCTTTCATAACGCGCCAAAGAAATCTTCCCAGCCTGGCGCGAGGGCAAAATACCTGCCATAAATAACGCTTCATTTGCGTAAATATTACCAACGCCCACCACAATGTGACTATCCATAATAAATGATTTTACCGGCACTTTTCGGTTTCTGGACAGGGTATAAAGCAGCTCGCCAGTAAAATCAGCCAATAAGGGTTCGGGGCCTAAATCTTTAAGCAACTTGTGTTCGGCAATAGGTGCTGATGTCCATAACACCGCGCCAAACCGGCGTGGATCGTTAAAACGTAGCACTTTGTCGTTGTTAAAAATAAAATCAATATGATCATGTTTACCCGCACTCTGACTGTTCGTTATAATGCGTAAACTGCCCGACATGCCCAAATGCACCAGCATCGTACCGGCATCTGTCGCAAAGAGCAGATACTTGGCCCGCCTGGAAACTGATTGGATACTGAGACCCGTTAAAATCTGAGGCAGTGTTTCCGGCACAGTCCAGCGTAATTTGGGTTGACGAATAATAACCTGTTTAATTATTTGCCCTTCAATATGTGGCGCAATGCCACGACAGGTTGTTTCAACTTCAGGTAATTCGGGCATCGGTAGTTAGGCTATGTTTGATTTGAATAATGGAAAGTTTACCATGTTTACGATGGGCCACTAAGCCGAACCGGATTTGTAAAACCCGTCCGGCTTAAGTTGTGCGGCAGGTTTAACCATTGTATGAATAGTCGATATAGCCTATATTATAAAAAAGCTAACGATTCAGTAGATGTTGTGTTCGATAATGGAACACGGATGACACTGATTAGACGGGTTTCAATGGATTTTATTTTTAGTCAAAAAAACTTAAGTGTATATGACTATCCAATCATAAGTTTGATAAACGTTCCTTATCCGTGTCTATCAGTCAAATCCGTGTTATCCGTGTTCTATTTCTTAATGGCTGAGTCGTTACTAAAATACGTTTGATAATTTGCTTACTTCCCTAAAATCATACTTAAAAAACTCTCATTATGAATGATTCCAATCTATCAACAGGCGACAACATTTTTTTTCATAGATCACTGGAGGCCACTATTCGCATAGGGCTGTTATTGATTATTACCGTCTGGTGTTTAAAGATTGTTGGCCCTTTTATAGAACCTATCATCTGGGGAATAATTATTGCCATTGCCGCACATCCACTTTACAGTCGACTTTGTAGTGCGTTGGGGGATCGGCATAAAACGGCTGCGACCCTATTTACCCTTGCTTTTCTGATCATCATGATTGTTCCCACGGTGCTGCTGACGGACACGCTGATTGACGGAATAAAAATGCTGGTCGATAAAATAAAAGACGGTTCACTGTCAATTCCACCTCCGCCTGAGAGTTTGGATAACATCATGCTGATTGGCGAACCGCTCGCCAAGTTTTGGTTGCTTGCCTCGGAAAATATTCATAGCGCTTTGCAGCAATTGAGTCCGGTACTTAAAGTTATTGGTAGTTGGCTGTTATCAGCGGCAACCGGTGCCGGCATTGCCATTTTACGTTTTGTGGTTGCCATCATTATTGCCGGTATATTATTAGCTAATTCCAGCGGTGGCAATCGAATAGCCCGTGCTATTACCCATCGGCTTGCTGATCAAAAAGGTGCCGATTTTGCTGACTTGGCAGAAGCCACGGTACGAAGTGTCGCTAATGGTATTTTAGGAGTTGCCTTGATTCAAAGTCTGCTGGCAGGCATCAGCTTTATGGTGGTGGGTCTGCCCGCTGCCGGTCTTTGGGCGTTGCTTTGTCTGATTTTGTCCATAGCCCAGATTGGTACTGCGCCGATCTTGATTCCCGTCGTCATCTACCTGTTTTATAACGCGGATACCTTTACTGCGGTTGCATTTCTGATCTGGAGTATCCCGCTTAGCTTGGTAGACAATATTCTTAAACCTATTTTGCTGGGTAGAGGCGTAAAAACACCGATGGCCATTATTTTTATCGGTGCCATTGGCGGTCTTCTCAATTCGGGTGTTATTGGTCTTTTTATTGGAGCCGTAACGTTAGCGTTAGGTTATGAGCTGTTTTTATTGTGGCTGAATGCCGAGACATCATCCAAATAGTTTGAAATTGACTATACTAAAGAAACGCTATTTAAGCCGTTTATCCTAAAAACATCATTTAGCCACAGATTTACACAGATAAGCACTGATAATAAAGGATGTTACGCACGACTGACAATTTACCAAAAAGGTGATCAAAAGAATTGATCTAACGCGTTGTTTATCTGAGTAAATCCGTGTTTATCCGTGGCTAAAATACGTTTTTTAGGTTTATCAGTGTGTCAAAATGCAACACACCTGGCAGGTTTTATAAACCTGCCAGGTCTAACTTCGGTATTATTCAATCCCCCTCTTTGAAAAAGAGGGGTTAGGGGAGATTTTTTAAACAGGCGTAATTAACTTAAACAGCTTGCTGTTCAGTTTCATTTTCGCGATCAACCGACCATAATTTTTCCAATTGATAAAAGCCGCGTGCTTGCGCTGTCATCGCATGAACAATAACATCGCCCATATCCAAAAGAATCCAATCCGAACCCAAATCGCCTTCAATACCTAAGGGTCTAAAACCTTCTTCCTTGGCTTTATCAACGATGTAATCACATAAAGATCTCATGTGACGGTCTGACGTTCCGGTAACAACGACCATGTAATCGGTAAAGCTGGTTTTGCCACGAACATCCAATGTCGTTATATTTTGTCCTTTACGTTCATCCAAAACATCTTGGACAATTTTCAATAAATCTTCTACTTGCATTAAAATTCCTGGTTGTGTGATGAGACTATAGTCTCTGGTAAAGCTGGTGTTGCCTGATATAGGCAATAACAGTATCGGGTAGTAAAAACCCCGGATTTTGTTGTTCTGCAATCATTTTTCTGATAGCGGTAGCCGAAATATCCAGTTGCGTGACTTGCTGAAAGTATAACTTACCCGCACTGGCATGTGTTAATTCCGTTAGCTGGGTAGCCAGTTTGGCCTTAAAAAAATCATCGAGATTCTGTATCGCAAAGCCGGGGCGAGTCATGACGACAAGGTGCGCAAAATCAAATAAACGCGGCCATTGATACCAGGATTTTATTTGGTTAAACGCATCACTGCCGATAAACAACAATAAGGACTCGTTTTTAAATTCCTGTCGTAAAGACTTTAGCGTATCCACCATATAAGACGCGCCCTGCCGGTTTAATTCACGGGTATCACTAATTAGTCCCGGTTGGTTTTTGATGGCCAGCTCCAGCATCTGCAAGCGCATTAACGCAGTTGCAGCCGGCTGTTCCCGGTGCGGCGGTTGTGCGCTAAGAACCAGTCTGACCTCGGTCAGTCCAAAAAGTTCTTTAACTTCAAGCGCCGAGCGTAAATGCCCGTAATGAACCGGATCAAAAGTGCCGCCAAAAATACCGATCATTTTGTAAAAATCAGTTTGTCCACGAAAGACACGAAAAGTACGAAAATAGTCAAAGAGATATTACGCCGTAAGTTGCTATTCAATGAAAGGAGCGATTGAAAATACAGTATATATCATTTTTTAGGTAAATAATTTCCAGTTTTTTATAAAAAATCCGGCATCCTTCATTCCTGAGTTTACACTTTTTTTCAATAACCATCGCGGGTTAGCGAAAGCGTAACCAGGCCTACAAAGATTATTACTCGTTGTTCCAGTTTTTTTAGCTTGACTGAGGTAACCCCAGATAAATAAAGATATTTTCGTTAGTCGCGACGTAGTTCGTCATTAGGTTAGTTGTCTGGGCTCAGCTATGATTTGATAGACTCACCTGCATCACTTTTTATAATCAATGAATAAAAACTTGAACATTGAGTATTAGCATTTTTTGTGATAAAAAAGTGTAAACTACTTTTGGACCTCTATGAAGGATGCCAAATTAT
>CAIMDR010000307.1 GCA_903839795.1 uncultured Methylococcaceae bacterium
CCATTCAAGGCCATAGCTTTGACGCATTGCCCGACCGATACCACTCGTTGTTCATGGTCTTGTATAATCACGGCGTCAATTAGCTCAACTAAACCTAATTCGTCAACCATACCGGCGACAAGACCTAGATGATCTAAATTGGAACTGCTGTAAAGGGATTCCTCGTTCATGGATAGTCTCCAAAGTACATAATTCGCTGCGTATAGTTTAAATCATTTTTATCTTGGATGGGGTGCGGAATGTCGGTTAATGAGAATCATCCGCCCAAATATGATTTGATCAAAGTAGCTTTGGCGCATCACCGTTTTGGCTGGATACATCCGTTTGGTAATGGTAACGGCCGGGTGGTCAGGCTGTTAACTTACGCACTACTCATTAAATATGGTTTTAATGTTAAGGCCGGTGGACGGGTGCTAAATCCAACGGCGGTGTTTTGTAATGATCGGGATCGTTATTACGCCATGTTGGCCGGCGCGGATAAAGGGTCACCGAAAGCTTTGGAAGAATGGTGTGTGTACGTCTTGCAAGGTATTTTGGACGAATTGCGTAAAGTCGATCAGTTGACTGATTTTAGTTTTTTTAGTGCCAGAATTCTTGGACCTGCACTGACTTATGCCAGAGAAAGAGAGCATATTACGGCAATGGAAGAGAAAATATTACATATCACCGCTAAAAGCGGTGTAGCAAAGGCGGCTGACTTGGCGGCTGCCATGCCTGCAATGACAACCGCCCAGCGCACCTATCAAATTAAAAAACTGGTTGATCGCAATATGTTGCAGCCCATCAAGGATGGGGCGCGACAATATACTATCGGTTTTAGCAATAGTTACTTAATGCGTGGCATTGTTCATGCGCTGGCACATGAAGGATTTATTCCGTCAGCATTAAGTCATGGCGACATACAAAAGTAATCAACGCTGATTGATGCCATGCAACCCAATCAATATTCCGCTATTTTTTGTATCGGATGGTCGCTTGTATGAAAGTATTTTTAATTTTTTCCAGCGGCTTAAGCTCATCCAACAAGTCACTAAATTTTTTTTCTGACTGTCATGCCTGTATTGCCCATTACAGAAAATAAAGCTGTATCGACAATGCGATACTCATGTTTGTTGTGTCGGATAGTATTTGATAAAGCGTGTTTTATTTCAGCCTCTTATTTCCATAAATAATCGGTCACTGTTTAACCATTCTTTCATTGAGTTTACAACCTCCTCAATAGTTTTGCCCTTTCCGCGAATTGCACATTCCCAAACCGTACCCACTCGCCATCCAGTCGCAAGCAATGCCTGTATCACTTTTTGGTCATTGGCACGATTACCTTCAATTTTATGTCGCCAGAAGTCTGTTCGGGTTTTTGGCCATTTAAAACGGGCGCAGTCATGACCATGCCAAAAACAGCCATTCACAAATATAACGGCATGGTAACGTCGCAACACAATATCGGGTTTTCCTGGCAGTTCACGGACATTCAACCGGAACCGAAAACCCTGACGATGCAACAGGCTGCGAACCAACCGTTCCGGTTGGGTATTCTTTCCCTTGATACCGGCCATCATTCGACTTCGGGTCGCAGTATCGACAACGTCAACCATTATAATTCTCTACCTTACCAGCGTATAACGCTTCGGCAGATCGTTCCAGTTTTTGGCAACCAGCAATTCCTTGGCATTGCTCAGTTGAAATCTAAATGATCTAAGTCCCTTCATGCTAAAAGCTTGCGCCAGCGGTCTTGCATAGCCTAATTCAAGTAGCCAGTATTCCTTGTTATTACCACTGTCCACTTTTCCCGCCTGATGTAGGGTCATGTCGCAACGCTTCACCAATTTAACAGACTTTACTTCATAAAGATGGGTAATGATTCGCTCCGACCCGCCACCGTGATAGACAGCAATGGCGCAGTAACGTATTTCACGCATGATATTTCGTGCGATGGATTTTCTTTCGGTTTCGCTCAGGCGAATGTGATACCAGCCCGCCGATCCTTCTTTAAATCGCTGTAAATAGTCTTTATCACGACCTTTTATCGGCCCCATGGGGGCAGCCAACGTTAAATCGGAATATCGAACCTGTTGCATACCCATGGTTCCGATACGCGCAGACTCTTCTACAAAATATTGATCTGCTTCCGGTATGGGGTAAGTTACATTTCTATCGCCAAAACGACCGATCAGAAAATCACGTAACCACTGATTATCTCGTCCAGGCAATAACGGAAAGCCGCCTATGCCGACTGTTTCAATAGCGTCTTGGTAGGGGTTTATGGTATTGGCTTCATCAAACCAGCCAGGGTACAACACAAAGGCACCCAAAATCGGGCGGCTTTTTTCCTGCTCACCGTCATTGGCTTGATTGATATAAATCAGTGCATCGCGGTAGCGATGCATCTGGTTAATGGCATCATCCGGTGCGTAGTCCGTGCCTTTTCCGTCATCGGCAATGCGATATTTTGCGTCAAAAATCCATTGCACCCGTTCCTTGTCGGGAAAGGTTGCCTCCAAAAAAATATCGGGTTTTTGTACTGTCGTCCAAGAATAGATTTTGCCAAATGACGGGGCGTTGGTTCGACGAAAAACGGGTTCATGGGCCAGACGTATATTGATACCGTCGGCTCTTTCCAAATGGAATGCCGCACCGATGCCGTCTATCAGGTTTTTTTCCAAGCCGTTGTCCTTCAACAAGGCGCGATGGTGAGTTTTTTCTGTAAAGTCCAACGCCAGCAATAGCCGCCGCATTTCCAGCAGGCACCAGACCTCAGATAACTCGGCTACTGACTTCATGGAAATGGATGCATGGC
>CAIMDR010000308.1 GCA_903839795.1 uncultured Methylococcaceae bacterium
ACCATGATTTTATCGGCCTTATCAATGACATGATTATTGGTCAGTACCAAGCCTTGACTGCTGTCGATAATAACGCCTGACCCCAAGCTGTTTTTCTGTTGCCGTTGCAATTGTTCGGGCACATTAAAAAATTCACGAAAGAAAGGATCCTGCATCAACGGATTTTCGCTAACCCGAATATTGGTTGACGTAGAAATATTCACCACAGCCGGCATGGCGCGTTCCAGCATGGGGGCGAGAGATGGAACCGGCTGTCCGTCAACATAAGGGGGCATACCGGCCGCCTGTAATATCAAGGATGTTGACCCGCAAACGGATAAAAGAGACATCAATAACAGCGGTTTTATTAATCGAATATTCATCAGGATTTCCCGGAGATTGTTTAACATGAATAACAGACAATATAGGTCTGGAAATGTGTAATACAAGAGCGACAGATAAAACTTGTTAAAAAGTGATTATTATTGTTTACTACGAAAATTACAAAGAAAATCAGTGAACTTGGTATGCTTTGAGCTGTTTGTGTTGAAATAACGGATTAACTAAATCTGCAAAGGTAAGCTCATCGAGAATATTGACTATATTTTTTCGCATGTATCGATTGCGATTATAAGTTGCATGTTAGTAATAAAAAAATTGCCAATTAAGATAACAAAATATATTTTGTTAAAACTTGTGTCAGGTTTTATGATATGGATGCAGGAGGTAGAGCAATGTAGGAGCCGCGTAGTAGTGTGTTCCGGCGAGAGTGTAACCCAATTTTTTTGGTCACGCCACTCTAACCAAAACAATAGTGCTTAGAGCATACCGATCCAGTAATGCGCTACATACCCATTCATTACACGCTATATCAATACTTCGGACAGTTTTTGTAACTATCTGATTTTAAATAGTTTTAAAAATCTTACTTAAAAAATTAAAGTTGTTTATTTTCAAAGAGTTATCTTTCTACGGACTGTCATTTCATAAAAACTGTCCGAAGTATTGCTATATGCAAAAGCTATTTAACGTCATCTGCAAATGCTGCAATAGTAAGGGAGTATGATAAAGTGCATTGACTCGTCCAAAAGAGGGTATTGGCAAGTCCAGATTGGGGTTAACGGGAGGAATAATGTATAACGTAGATGGCACTGATACAGATTAAGGATCGTGCATGAAATAACTTAACCATTTATACCCCTCACCCCAGACCTCTCCCTGAGGGAGAGGGAGCAAGATGCCTAAGTTGTTTCATGCGCATTCCTAATTAAAAGGGATAAGAGTTTCAGGATAAAATAAAACAGGGGGCATTGAATGAATCGCTTGAAGGCGCAACAACTATTACAAACAGCATTAGCCAATCTGCAAGCTGATTTTCGTGAAGGTCAATGGGAGGCCATTGATGCGTTGGTGAACCACTACCAAAAGTTGTTGGTAGTGCAACGCACTGGGTGGGGAAAAAGCGCAGTGTATTTTATTAGTACCCGGATTTTTCGTGACCGAGGTTTGGGGCCGACCGTTATCGTTTCCCCATTGCTGGCATTAATGCGTAACCAGATCGATGCTGCCCGGCGTTTGGGGATTAAAGCCGTTACCATAAATTCAACTAACCGTCATGACTGGCAGGCAGTGACGCAGCAGATTCTGGCTGATGAGATAGATTGTTTGTTGATCTCCCCTGAGCGGTTAGCCAATGACGAATTTGTGGAAACGGTATTGCAGCCAATTGCGAATCGTATTGCGCTGATGGTGGTGGATGAAGCGCATTGTATTTCTGATTGGGGACATGATTTTAGGCCAGACTATCGCCGTATCGTCAATATTCTACGTTTTTTGCCCGCTAATACTCCGGTATTGGGCACTACGGCAACGGCAAACAATCGTGTCATAGCCGACATACAGTGTCAACTTGGTAATATTCAGATTCAACGCGGCCCACTCATTCGTGATAGTCTGTCATTGCAGACGATAGTGTTGCCCGATCAGGCGGCACGTCTGGCATGGCTTGCGCAAACCATCCCGACATTGACGGGAGCGGGGATAGTGTACATTCTAACCAAGCACGATGCTGAACAGGTAGCTGAGTGGCTTCGTCAGAACTCTATTAACGCCAAGGCATATTACAGTGATGTCACTCATCCCGACTTTACAGACAGTAACAGTTACCGGCAGCATCTTGAAGACTTGTTGCTGAATAACAAAATTAAAGTGTTGGTGGCGACGATAGCATTAGGCATGGGATACGACAAGCCTGATCTGGGCTTTGTAATCCATTATCAAGCACCAGGCTCCATTGTCTCCTACTATCAACAGGTTGGCCGTGCCGGACGTAACATTGATTCCGCTCTGGGTGTTTTACTAAGCGGTACGGAAGATCAGGATATTCATGAGTTTTTTCGTGAATCTGCTTTTCCTTCCGAACAGCAAGTCAGGCAGATTATCTATGAGCTTGCACGAAGCGATGGCTTGACCCTGCGTCAGCTTGAGGAAATAACTAATTTGAGATATGGGCAGATTGAGAAGGTGTTGAAATTTCTGAGTGTAGAAAACCCCGCACCAGTAATAAAAATGGGCAGCCAATGGCGTAGAACATCTATGCCGTTTGTTATGAATAGTGAGCGTATCAACCATCTAACCCAGCAACGGGAAATAGAGTGGCAGGAAGTACAACGTTATTTACAAACCAAAGATTGCTTGATGAGTTTCCTTAGACATGCTCTGGACGATAAGGTGGATGTGCCTTGTGGTCGTTGTGCCAATTGTCTCAAGCAATCCGTTGTTTCGACTCAAGTTGATTCCTCGCTTGTTCATCGGGCGGCGACATTCCTGAAACAGGCCGAAGTAATTTTAAAACCTAAAATTCAAGTGGCTCCCGATGCTTTTAAGGAATACGGCTTCCGAGGTAATTTGCCAGTCAATTTAAAGGCGCAAGAAGGGCGAGTGTTGTCTCGCTGGGGTGATGCAGGCTGGGGAAAAATGGTTGCAAATGACAAACATTCAGGTCGTTTCCGTGATGAACTGATCACCGCGACAGCTGAAATGATCCGTGAACGGTGGAGACCAGAGACATTTCCCGTGTGGGTTTGCTGTGTACCATCGCTGAAACATCCTGAGCTGGTGCCAGATTTCGCCCGACGGTTGGCAAATAAGCTGGGCTTACCCTTTATTGATGCGGTAAAAAAGATTAAGACAAATGAACCGCAAAAGCTTCAGCAGAACCGTTTCCACCAATGCCATAATTTGGATGGTGCGTTTTCAATTGACCAGCCGACTAAAGGAAGCGTATTGCTGGTGGATGATATTGTCGATTCGGGCTGGACGTTTACTGTCATAGCGGCACTTTTACAACAGGCTGGCAGCGGTAAGGTTTACCCCTTTGCTTTGGCATCGTCATCAACGAACGAATAATTTATGAATCTACATGAAAATACACAGGCAGTATTACTGCTTACTAGCCACTTTACAAAATTAGCACAAGAGACAGCTAAACCGTTGACCCCTACTGAATGGGGGCGTTTTGCCGCGTGGTTAAAGGAGCAAGAATTGTCTCCAGCTCAATTGTTGAGTGGGGATGTTGCCGTTATATTGTCAACGTGGCATGACATTAAGATACCGTTGAGCCGATTGGAAGCTTTACTGGGGAGAGGATATGCTCTGGCATTGGCCATGGAAAAGTGGCAGCGAGCCGGGATATGGGTGTTGACAAGATCGGATGCGGCCTATCCCAAGAGCTTGAAGCAACGCCTGAGAACTGATGCGCCGCCTTTTTTATTTGGTGTAGGTAACCCCCAACTGCTGAATAATAGCGGAGTTGCGGTAGTCGGCTCCAGGCATGTGAATGAAGAAAGCCTGCAATACGCTGATGCACTAGGTGCCAAGGCTGCTCTGGCTGGTGTAAATGTTGTGTCTGGAGGAGCCAAAGGTATTGATGAAGCGGCTATGTTAGGGGCATTAAGTGTTGAAGGTACTGTCATTGGTGTACTGGCTGACAGCTTGTTAAAAGCTGCAACTGCCCAAAAATGGCGTAACGGCTTGGTGAATAACAATTTGGTTCTAGCCTCCCCTTTCTATCCGGAAGCAGGATTCAATACCGGCAATGCCATGGCACGGAACAAATATGTTTACTGCTTATCTGATGCAGCTGTCGTGGTGCATTCCGGCAAGAATGGCGGAACTTGGAATGGTGCAATTGAAAGCCTTAAAAAAGGTTGGGTTCCTGTTTGGGTGAGGCCAACCGGGGACACAGAAGCGGGCAATGAAGAAATTGTCAAGCGGGGGGGGCAATGGTGTGAAGGGGTTATTGGACATCTTGACATAAGCAGTTTGTTTGCGCACTTCCAAAATGCGGGGAGTAAAGTTAATGCATCATTGCAAGAATTTGATAAAAAACACGAAGTGGAAAATGCTTCAAAGAATAGTGAGGTAGAACAGTATGGAAATAATGAAATACCGTGCGGCCTCACTGTGGAGGTAAATGCCCGCAATGATCCTGAGCATTCAGAATCACAAATGGGCTTTTATCAGTTTTTCTTACAGAAATTGAAGCGAGTTTGTTCTGGAGAAGCCAAAAGCATTGATGAAATTTCTGAATATATGGAGCTTAAAAAAGTGCAGGTTCGTGACTGGCTGGAACAAGCACAGAAAGAAGGCGCAATCAAAAAACTGAAGCAACCGGTTCGATACCAATGGAATGGAAGCTCCGTGGATCCGAAGCAACAGAGCCTCTTTTAAGGCGGCTATATGGCTTATAACGACGGCGCATTGGTGCAGGTACTGCGGCTTGACTATCTCCGCAACGAATTGAACCGGGATAAATCCATTTGTGAGATGGATGAAATCTTCGGCGGACGGGTATTTTCAAGCGTAGCCGCCATCAGCGATTCGGGAGAGATAGGCTTTAACCGCATCTGCACGACCTTCTTTTACCAAATCCTCAGCCGTTTTATCACCGAATGACGGCAGCGGCTGTGAGCGAAACCACGCAAAAGCACGTCCTTCACCTCCAGACCACTGAGCGACGCGGTTTATAATTTCCACCGTATCCTTCAATCTGGCTTGGGTCGCTCTGCTTTTAAGTCTTGCGCTTTTAGAAACA
>CAIMDR010000309.1 GCA_903839795.1 uncultured Methylococcaceae bacterium
GACTCCCCGGTTTCAGGATCGTACATTTCGTGGACAATTTTATGGCGGTTGGCAATGAGTTCTTCAATGCTGGGTGAATTGCTCATGGCGCGTGAAATAGCCAGTTTCATGGCTTCGTAGTTGGTGCGATATAAATCTTTACGATCCAGTTCAGGGTTGGTGGCGCATTCTGGCGCTATCCACAGCATCGCAATGATGCATAAATCATTGGCTTTATCGGCGGGAATAACACCGGCGATAACGCTGTCAATAACCGCATCGGCAACAGCCGACTGCACGGGGCCGCCAAATAAATTGATATAGGCCGAAGATTTCATGGTCACTTTGGGGACAATTATCGTCGCAGGACGCACTTGCTGGTTGCAGGCGCGGATAGCAAACATGCGGGTATGCCCTTC
Source organism: uncultured Methylococcaceae bacterium (assembly GCA_903839795.1). Taxonomy (GTDB): domain Bacteria; phylum Pseudomonadota; class Gammaproteobacteria; order Methylococcales; family Methylomonadaceae; genus Methylobacter_C. The sequence goes on from CAIMDR010000309.1 coordinate 399, forward strand.
AGTTTGACCCATCAAATTTGCAAAGGCGTTTCCTGCGGGGCCTTTGACACTGCCAATAAGAATTTCAGGCATGGCATCAGTGCCTTGTCCTTCGCTGGAAAATACGGTTGCTTCACCGGTTCTAAACCAAATTGTATCTGACATTAAAAAACCTAAACGAGTAGTCAATAAAAACAGGCATTTTATGACGGATGACCAGAGGCGGCAATACTTATCTATTTTGCCAAAATAGCGCAGCGGCAAAAGGGCAGGGGAAACCATTTTGTTAACTTAGGAACGCGCATGAAATAACTTGGCCATTTATATTCCCTCACCCCAGCCCTCTCCCAGAGGGAGAGGGAGCAAGATGCCTAAGTTATTTCATGCACATTCCTTAACTATACGGCATCCAAAGTGGCCGATGGCTGAGCGGAGTCGAAGCCCGGTTGTGATAAAATACGCCTTATCCAAGGCTTATTGCGCTAAATAGCGACTTACTTAACCACCGAAGACCGATTGTTTCCAGATGATACTAAAAAATTTATTGCCGTTATTTTCTACCGTACTGTTTTATTTGTCGTATTACCTGATTAGCGCAATTAAATTTGATGTCCAGCTAGATACCTCCGCTATTCTTTATGATTTTTTGTTGCAACTGGGTGTGGCTTATATTCTTTTTGCCATATCAGCGCGTGTCTGGATTTTTCTGGTCATTCAGGCTTTGCTGATGGGTATTTTGTATGTCGGTAATGCCGTTAAAATGTCTTTTTTTGGTGGCCCGATTATACCGGACGATGTTTTCGCGCTGCGTTCATTACTGCTGATACTGGAAGGCTGGCGGTTTTTTGCCCTTGCAATACCGCTGTCCGCGATTGCCAGTTTATTATTGTTCAATTTCACCATGCGCCACTGGAGCGCTTATCTCGCCAGTCTGACGTTGATTTCGCTGGGGATGACCCTGGCTTATAAGCCCGTTATGATACTTGATCCGCTTGATAAACATGTCGGTAACTCAAAATGGGATCAACGTTCCAATTATTTGTCGCGAGGCCCAGTACTTTATAGTCTGCAAGAAGGAGCGCGTTATTTTGCCTTATCCGATAAGTCACCCGATCCTGACGAGGCGCAGACGGCAGCCGAGAACCTCTTAATAGCGGCGTCTGCTCAACAGCTCGTTGCGGAAATCAAGCCCTTTACGCCGCGCAATGTACACATTGTATTATTGGAATCGTTTTGGGACCCTAATGAGTTAAAAAAAGTCCATTATGAACCCAATCCATTGGCACCCGATTTTCGCAAGCTCTGGAAAAGTACGGGTTATTCTCATGCCTTGGTTCCGGTATTTGGTGGCGGCACTGCCAATTCAGAATTTGAAGTGTTATGCGGGTTTCCGGTGACCAAAAGCAGTGTCAAATTTGAACGTCAATTACTCAATGCGGTGCCGTGTTTGCCGCATATTCTTGCCGATAAAGGCTATCGAACGGTTATTTCGCATCCCAATGTACCGGTATTCTGGAATCGCGTTAATGCCTATCGAAACATAGGTTTTAAAACCTACTGGTCAAAA
>CAIMDR010000310.1 GCA_903839795.1 uncultured Methylococcaceae bacterium
AAAGCCACAATGGGACTGGACCCCGGCATACGCACCGGTGTTAAGGTTGCCATTGTTGATCCTACCGGAAAACTGCTGGCCACCGAGACTATTTACCCACACCCGCCGCGCAAACAATGGGATGAGTCGATGGCCACCTTGGCGAAGCTGATCAAAAAGCACAGCGTTGATCTGGTTAGTATAGGTAATGGTACGGGCTCCAGAGAGACCGATCAACTGGTTGCAGATGTTATCAAGCAGCACGGCGAACTTAAGTTTACTAAAATAACCGTTTCAGAAGCGGGTGCATCGGTTTATTCGGCATCTGAATTTGCGGCTAAAGAATTCCCTGATTTGGATGTGTCACTGCGCGGCGCAGTTTCTATTGCCAGACGCTTGCAAGACCCGCTGGCAGAGCTGGTTAAGATTGATCCTAAATCTATTGGAGTAGGTCAGTATCAACATGATGTCAATCAGTTTCAATTAGCCAGAGGACTTGATGTTGTCGTTGAGGATTGTGTTAACGCGGTCGGTGTGGATGTCAACACGGCGTCCGTGTCGCTGTTAAAACAGGTCTCCGGTTTGTCAGCCAGTGTCAGTGAAAATATCGTGGCTTTTCGTGATCAAAACGGGCCCTTTGTTAATCGCAAGCAATTAAAAAAAGTACCCCGACTCGGTGATAAAGCCTATGAACAGGCCGCAGGATTTCTCCGTGTTATGAATGGCGACAACCCGCTGGACGCCTCGGCCGTGCATCCCGAAGCGTATCCCGTGGTTGAAGCCATCATTGCCAGTACCGGTAAATCAATTCGTGATCTGATTGGTCAAAGCGGTTTTTTGCACACTCTTAATGCAGCAAACTATACCAATGAACACTTTGGTCTACCGACGGTTACTGATATTCTACAAGAACTGGAAAAGCCCGGACGTGATCCCAGGCCGGAATTTAAAAGCGTAGAATTTAAAGCGGGCATTGAGAAAATATCTGACCTTCAACCCGGCATGAGGCTGGATGGTGTCGTGACCAACGTCGCTAACTTTGGTGCATTTGTTGATATTGGTGTGCATCAGGATGGCTTGGTGCATATCTCGCATTTATCAGATACTTTTATCAAAGATCCCAGAGACGCAGTAAAAACCGGTGATATGGTAAAAGTGAAAGTGTTGGAAGTGGATGTTGAGCGCAAGCGTATTTCCTTATCCATGAAAACCAATACCGATGCCGTTGAAGCAAGACCCGAACGAAATAACCCCAAACAGGTCAACAAGCCCAAGCCACAGGCACCATCGCAGAATTTAATGGCTAACGCGTTTGCGAAGGCGCTAAAAAAGTAAATTACAATAGGCGCTTCCACGCACGATTTAAACATCCCGCAGGATTTGATATGACTAAATTCAATCGTTTTTATGTTGTTGTTATTTTCACTTCCCTGTTTATTGCCTATACCCCCCTATCTCAGGCGGATATGAAACAACCGGGCACTGGTAATTCGGTGGGTGAAAACAATCACTATGCACTCGTCACCAGTGCTAATGGCTCATTACAGCCATTAAGCTATGGTGAAAAAATCGGTAACAAGGCGCTTATTGGTTTTGCCAATCTGACTACAAGTCCGTTGGAAATCCCCAAAAATATCATTAACACCCTGAATAAAAGCAACTTCTTTTATGGCGTAGTGGGCGGGTTTTTCAAAGGTCTGGTTAACACGGCGGGCCGAATAGGTTGCGGCATTGCTGATTTACTTACCTTTCCGCTTCCTACCCAACCCGTCGCATACCCCCTGTATATCTGGGACGATTTTGATGTAGACACCACTTACGGTGACGTAATGCGACTGGATAAAATCAAAAAAACAGACCAGTCCGTTATCCAAGTACCTGTACCACTACCGATGCCAACTGCTGTGACAACACCGCAAAAAGCCGTTGTAATTGATAGATTAAATTAGCACCATCAAGTAACCAACAAAAATCAGGATGCGCTATTTAACAATAAAATGCAAAATAAGCCAATAGTCTCTTAAATCCTGTTGATATTTAAGAATCTACGCGGTTTTACTCAAGCGTTACGACGTGACAATAACTTAATCAAAGCAGCACAACCGCTATCAATGCACCTAATTTAATAGTCATGCGCGGTTCAAGTTAAATAAATTTACCTCGAACCGTTCGCAGAGTCGTTCTTCAAAGTGCAAATATCGCGGTAGAATACTAACGACCCTTCAAAAATAAATAGCTACCTGGTTGATTTTGTTTATCTTTCCATAACAATAACTACTGATATCATACCTATCAGGAATAACCACACAGCAGCCGGTAAAGGTACTGCCGATACATTACCTGTAAAATTAATGGTCATTCCGTCAAGAGCACAGCTGTAACCACTGGCATTATGTCCATTGGATGCCAGGAATACACTGCCTACGTAATTACCTACCACACGGGTATCAAACAAAAAGTCCAGATTGGTCAGTGAAGAACCACCGGCCAGATTCGTGAAGTTGCTCACGTTGCTGCTGAAAGCCGAACCCAAACTGAACGTGTAATTACCATCAAGATGGTCAGTATAGCTGGAATCCAAACCACTATTGGCAAGACTGAAAATGGAGGTTTGGGTGCCGCTACCTTGAGTAAAGGTTCCAAAATCCAAAGTCAAACTTCTGCTATCCCAAGCACTTCCACCACTAACATGTTGTAATCCGACGTTGGCATAATTGTAAACGTCACCGGAAACAGAAACATTCTGAAACCCGCTGCTAATTGTTGCTAACCCGCTGGTTCCCGTACCGTTTGAATTGAAGTTGACATCAACATTACCCGACTTCGCACCGGCAGTCGTGGTATCGATACCTACCGACATAGCACTGCTGTTACTACCTGCGTCAATCAGGCTAGCGACACCATTGGTGGTAATGCCTCCGGTTGCAGTGCCAAAACTGGCATCCAATTTTTCAGAGTAGCCATCAGTGGTCGCTGTATTACTAACCGTTAAAGTTTGGCTAACCAAATCCCCGACATGCGTGGCTCCAAAACTAACAGTCTCTGTTGTTGAACCACTTGCCAAGCGATAGACATCGCCAGACACGTTGATGGTCTGTGAAGCCAGCGTAGTATTGCCTAAACCTGATGTGCCATTGCCGTTAGAAACCAGCTCAATCGTTGCTGTTCCACTTTTGTTACCGGCGCCAGTCGTATCAACACCGACCTTAAGTCGGTTACTGTTCGTTGAACCAGCGGTCAGACCGTTGAATGAACCGCTGGCTGTAATCGGACTGCTTGCGCTAATGGTTGCTTTCAGTTTTTCTGAATAGCCATCATTAATTGCCGAATTGGTGAGTGACAGGGCTTGGGTTGCCGAGCCGCCAATTCGCTGATTGGCCAAAGTAACCGAACTAAGCGTGTCAAGGCTGGCATAACGATAGGCCGCTCCGCTAATAACCAAATTCTGGGAGTTAGTATTGCCAAAATTATTTACAACAGTCAATGTTTCGTCCAGTGCACCTGCGGTGCTGGCGGTAAATATTACATTTTTTTCACCTGCATTTCTACCGGCAGCAACCGGCCCCCAATTGTAGCCACCGGCTATTATACCGGTACCACTCAAACGGGTATCAAGTTCGCCATCATCCTGCACCGCACCACGCAACTTTGAACCGCTGTTGGCACCGTTACCAATAGTGTAAGTTTGCGTGGAAATGTCACCTACATGCACATTACCAAAAAGAATCCAGCCAGTGCCGCTGGTAGCAGTACTGGTACCAGCAGTCAGCGTTTGCTGACTGTCTGCGTTAAATGCAGATGAATTGATCACCGTATCGGTGACTCCGGCAGTTTTATTAAAGCTGTTTCCTGTACCGAAATTTGCGTTATTGTAGTCTGAAGTCACTATCAAAGCTCCACCACCGCTGATAGCACCGCTGTTCAGGTTAAGCTTGGCGATAGTTTCCGTCTTTGTGTTTACATTGAAGATACCGCCGCCGATATTGACTGTTCCAGTATCATTCAGACGCTCATCTGCGCCCAAAACCAGGCTGCCGGCATTAATATTGGTAGCACCGGTGTAAGTGTTGTTACCTATCAAAGTGACTGTGCCTGAGCCAATTTTCTTTAAGGCACCTGTGCCCGATGAATTACTGATAATCCCTGAAAGCGAAATATTGTTGGTGCCATTAATTGTTAGCGTTTTTGTACCCAAACCCGCGTTAAGATTAATAGCGCCGGTAAAATCCAAATTACTGTTTGCAGCATTAAAAGTGGAATTAGTCGAAAGAACAACATTGGCACCCAACGTTTGAGTAATATTATCATTATTTACCACGCCGCCTGCACCCATAGTAAAGGTGCTCGCGCTGGTTCCAACGATGTAACCGGACGAATTGTTATTAAGAGCCTTAAAGGTGATACTGTTCAGAGTAAAGATGTCAGGGATATTAATCGGAGTCAGTCGGGTATCGGGAGCATTTGCAAACTTCAAATCGGTAGCTGTGCCAGATACCGGAGCTGTTCCAGACCAGTTATTGTTTGATATCCAACTAGAATCGTCGTTGTTCCCGCCATTCCAGGTATATGTCGTAGCACTAGCTCCCTGTGGCGCTAATGCTATTCCCAAAGCTAAACCAATCGCGGCACGAAGTTTCCAGTTTACAGATTGCGATACTGTAGAGATGACTTGCATTTCTTTTGTATTTACTTTCATTTTAAATTTCCGTTATCAATTGGTCGTCAGAATTACAAGCGAATGAAACGAATAAAATCTAACTATCAATAGGTTACATAGAAAAATAAGGGTAAACTGTTGATAATTGGTGACCTGTCCGCAATCACTTACAAGTCTAGTTTCTTAGATAGGAAATTCAAGGTTGATATGGTAAAAAATACGAAGTAATTAAATAGATTAGCAATTATCATTATAAAAGTTGACTAGGTATATACAAATATGTGAATATTAAAAATCATGAAATTACCAGTCGAACCTTTCCAGATTATCAACAAGAGTTTGCTGATTGCGCTGAATGAAGCTGATTATTTTTGATAGGGATATGTTGAATTGCGGGGGGACTTGATTAGAAAATGGAAAATTGTATTGTGGACAACGTGTGATTATTTTTGAAAGTTACCGCGTTTCTAGCTTTCACTGAGGCAACCTACAAAAAATATCCACAGCAGATTTAAGTTATAAATAAGTTTAATCTGTGGCGGTTTCTTTATTGCGAATAGCTTTACTTCTTAATGGGGAATATAACACTTTGATTTTCAATATTTTTATATCGACTCAGTTGAATCAAAACTTAGACCCCAACACCTTAGAAAATAAGCGTTGGGGATATTATTTAGATAACCGTTTTAGCCTGAAGATCGGCATGGTATGAAGATCTGACCATAGGCGCACTGGCGACTTGCTTAAATCCCAGTTGCTTTGCAAAAGCACCATAGTCATCAAATTGTTGCGGGGTAATATAACTTTTGACCGGTAAATGTGCCTTGGTGGGCTGTAAATATTGGCCCAGTGTCAGCATTGAACAGCCATGCGCCAATAAATCTCTCATGACTTGGTGTACTTCTTCCTGCTCTTCGCCTACCCCCAGCATGAGCCCGGATTTGGTGGGCGTTTGAGTTTGCGCCTTACCATATTTACCCAGCAACTCCAAAGAACCCAGATAATCAGCACCCGGACGGACTTGTTTATAAAGCCTTGGAACAGTTTCCAGATTATGGTTAAACACATCACAGGGTTCTTTAATCAGAATCTCTATGGCTTTATCAATACGCCCACGGAAATCCGGAACCAAAATTTCAATTTTTGTAGACGGTGTTTGCTCGCGAATTTTTTTTATACATTCGGCAAAATGCGCGGCGCCACCATCTCTTAAATCATCCCGATCCACCGAGGTGATAACCACATACTTTAAGGCCATAGCCTGTATGGCATCTGCCAGATTTTGCGGTTCGTCTTTATCCAGCGCCAGCGGTTTTCCATGTGCCACATCGCAAAAAGGACAACGGCGGGTACACAAATCACCCATGATCATGAAGGTAGCTGTGCCGTGCTGAAAACACTCGGATAAGTTTGGGCAGGCCGCTTCTTCACAAACCGTATGCAATTTATGCTCACGCAACAAGTCTTTGATTTTTGTAATCTCGTCACTGGCGGAAAGTTTTACCCGTATCCATTCAGGTTTACGTAAAACCGTGTCGGAAAGTTCAACTTTTATGGGGATACGCGCCAGTTTTTTAGCGCTACGCTCGTGAGATTCAGGCGTTGATCGTGAAGGTGCTTGATTAGTCATGTTTATAATGCCGTAGTGATAGCCTGAATAACAGAGTTTGCCAGTTGCGCGGAGCTAATAGCCACACCCAAATCAGACAGTTGCGTGACTTTAAGATCTGAATAACCGCAAGTATTAATATGGTCGAAAGGACTCAAATCCATATCATTATTGATACTGAGACCATGATAACTACAGTTTTTTTTAATCCGTAAACCGATAGAGCCGATTTTTTTGTCGTTGACATAAACACCCGGCGCATCCGCTTTGGAAACAGCGCCAATCCCATGATCGGCCAAGGTGTTAATCATTGCTTGCTCCAGAAGGGTAACCAGTTGGCGCACGCCCAAATTGAGACGTTTAATATCCAGTAAGGTATAAATGACCACTTGCCCTGGGCCATGATAAGTGACTTGTCCACCCCGGTCAGAATTAATCACCGGAATGTTGCCGGTGTTTAATAAATGCTCACGTTTGCCGCTTAATCCCAGCGTATAAACGGGGTGGTGTTCGACTATCCAGATTTCGTCCGGGGTTTCTGCGTTGCGTTCTTGGGTGAAGCATTGCATGGCCTGCCAACTGGTTTCATAATCCTGCAATCCCAAGTTACGTATCGTTAACATTAAGTGCGTTTATACTTGTTCAATATTGATGCGAAGGAACGTGCATGTATATTCCCTCACCATCTCCCGGAGGGCGAGGGTGCAAGGCTTGAGTTATTTTATGCGCATTCCTAAACGGGTCGGTTGTTGGAAGAACAACCACAACGGGATTGCCTTACAAAGCCATCAAAACATGGGGGTGATCAGTTAAATCCTGATAAATGGCATCCAGTTGTTTCTTGCTGGAAGCCTCTATAATGACGGTTATTGCAATAAAATTACCGTCTTTGCTGGGGCGCGTAGTAACGGCATCCGCTTTAACATCAGGTACGTGACGACGCACAATTTCTATCACCAACAAATCCAGCTCCATGTCGGCTTTGCCCATGGCTTTAACAGGAAATTGGCAAGGGAATTCAAAAAAGGATTGTTCGGCCATAATCAGCGAT